>DATCHY010000397.1:0-14773 GCA_036508065.1 Geomonas sp.
GCGAGCAGTCGCGACCGCCCAGGGCCAGGCACCACTCGCCGTTTCCGATCAGCTGGATCTCGTTGTGCCGGGTCTGCTCGATGTTCAGCTCGACCAGGATGTTCTTGTTGTCCCCGATGCCGTTCGCCTTCACCTCGTTCAGGATCTCGCGCACCAGGGTGGGGGCCTCCGCGGCCTCCTTGGCGATCAGTGCGTCGTCGGCGTCCTTCACGTTCAGAAGCGAGGCGCCCAGGAGGCGCTGCCCCTTGCCGCCGCCGCCGCCGATCGCCTTCAGGCGGACCCGGCTCTGCGGGTACTTCTTCAGCATGGCTGCGACTTCGATCTGCACCTGGGCGCAGAGCTCCTCGATGGAAAAGAGGTCGATCCCCTTGTTGTAGGAGGCGTACAGGATGTGGTCGGCCAACTCCTCAAGGGTGAGCCCGGCGTTGGAGAGGACCTTCTCGTCGCACTGAAGGGCGTCGGAGGTGACCAGCGCCAGGAGCCGCTCGCGGGTCTGGTGCTTGCGCACCAGGGCGCGCGCCGTGACGTTGTCGATGCCGGGGGTGACGCTCACGTTCACCGAGAGTGCGGTCCGCTTGGCCTCGTCCTTCTTGCCGGCGCCCGCCTGGGTCGCCGAGCAGGGGCCGATGAACTTGAGCCCCGCCTTTTCGATGGCCGCCACGAACTCGTCGTCCTCGGCCATGAAGCCGTAGCCGGCGAAGATGGCGTCGTAGCCGTTATCGAGGGCGATCCGGATGATCTGGTGGATGCGCTCGACGCGCTCCTCCTTGCTGGCGCCGGTGTAGTCGGGCACGCGGTGCACCCGCTTGGAGTCGGTCAGCGTGCGCAGTTCCGGGGCGAGGGCGTTCGGGTAGATGATGGAGTCCTTCTCCGAGAGCAGTATCCCGAAGTGGCTGATCCCCATCTCCTTGTAGACGTCCATCGCCTCCTTGCGGATCGGTCCCCGGCAGACGATGAGCGGTTTGAGGTCCTGGCAGGCGAATGAGGCGACCCAGGCGGATGCGGACCTCCCCAGGCGGCGATCCCTGTGGACCAGCGGATTATTTGAGTAGTTGTCAGCAATCTGTGCCATCGGTTTCATCTCCAGTACATTAGATAATCCGTGCAGGGGACGCGCGCTTTGGTCGCGGTGCTGCTCCGCGCCGCTTGGCCGGTCCGATTTCCGAGCGCCTGTTGTTAAAGGCCGCTCGGAAGAGAGGCACTTGCCGTCCCCAGTCTCCAGTCCCAATTTCCCTGTTTTCATTAGTGGAACTCCCTTTGCACGGCCTGCATCGGGCCGGCTTTGTAATGCCGCAGGAAGAAGTTCAGGTTCTCGCCGAGCACCTTCCTGAGGTCGGTCGGCATGACCAGGGAGGAAATGGAACCGAGGCTCAGGGCCTCCTTCGGGTTCATCAGCTCTTTTTCGTAGCGCGTGTTGAGGATTGCCTCCTCGGTCTTCAACCAGTCGGCGGCCTCCTTCTCCGCATCGAGCTTGGCGAGATCCGGCTTCACGCCTGCCTCGACCCGCTCCTGGCTGCCGCGCTTCACCCTTTCGATGACGATGCTTCTGAGCTTCCTCAGCTCGTCCTTGTAGACGAATTCCTTGCCCGCTGGGCCCATGACCGCGAGGCGGGTGGTGGGGAGGGCGAGCACCAGGTCGGCGCCGGTCGGGTAGTTGTTGTAGGAGGCGTAGGCGCCGCCGTAGGCGTTTCTGAGGATCAGCAGGATGCGAGGCGTCCTGATGTCGACGATGGAGTCGAGCATGGCGCGGCCCGCCTGGACGATGCCGCGGGTCTCCTGCTCCCGCCCCGGGAGAAAGCCAGTGGTGTCTTCCATGAAGATCATCGGGATGTTGTAGATGTTGCAGAAGCGGTTGAAGCGGGCGATCTTGTAGGCCGCATCGCAGTCGATCTGGCCCGAGTCGACGGCGGAGTTGTTGGCGACGAAGCCGACCACGTTGCCGCCCAGGCGCCCGAAGGCGGTGACCACGTTCCTGGCCCGGTCCCGCTGCATCTCGAAGTAGTCCCCGTGGTCGCAGATCTGCTGGATGATGATGGAGACGTCGAACGGCGTGTTGAAGCCGGTCGGCGAGTTGAACGCCTTCTTAAGGAGCGTGTTGATCTCCCAGGTCTTGCGGTCCAGGGGGTCGGTGGTCTTCTGGTAGGGCGCCAGTACCGAGTTGTTGTCGGGGATGTAGTTCAGGAGCTGGATCGCTGTCCTGAGAGCCGACACCTCGTCGTCGACGGTCAGGTCGGCGACGCCGGACTGGCCGTGCACCTTCGGTCCGCCCAGGTCCTCGGGGGTGACGTCCTCGCCGAGCACGCTCTTCACTACGCCGGGTCCGGTGAGTCCGAAGAAGGTGTCCTTGGGCTGGATGACGAAGCTCCCCTGGCGCGGCAGGTAGCTGCCGCCGCCGGCGTTGAAGCCGAACATGCACATGATGCTCGGCACCACGCCGCTTATCTTTCTGAGGGCGGTGAAGGCCTCCGCGTAGCCGTCCAGCCCGCCGACCCCGGCCGGCACGAAGGCGCCGGCGCTGTCGTTCATCCCGATGACCGGGATCCCCTTCTCGCCGGCCATGTAGAAGAGGCGGGCCAGCTTGTTGCCGTTGGTGGCGTCCATGGAGCCGGCGCGCACCGTGAAGTCGTGCCCGTAGACGGCGACGTCGCGGCCGCGGATGTTCAGGATGCCGGTGACGAGCGAGGCGCCGTCCAGGTTCTTGCCCCAGTTCTGGAACAGGATGTTCGGCTCCTCCTCGGTGAGCACCCGGATCCTCTCCCAGACGGTCATCCGCTTCTTGAAGTGCTGCTTCTCGATCTGGTCGATGCTGACCGACTTGATGGGGCGCTGCATCAGGTCGTGGCCCGCCTGCATCGCCTCTTCATAGCCGCCCGTGGCGCGGGAGATCTCGCCGGGGATGTTGAATTCGACCTTCTCAGCCGCGTCAAAGGGGTTTTTCAGCGAGGGCTTGATAACTTTATTGGACATTTCGGGCATCCTTACGGTAGTTGGGATTTTTCAACTGAGACTGTTTTGCGGCGAAACTCATTGCAGTTCTCCCGTTTGTTATATTAAAAAGTTGCGTCACTCTGGATTTAATCATTTTCTGTCATCGGGACCGGAGGCAACTGGACCGCCCCCAGTGGTCGCCGGCAAAGCCAACCTCGATTGCTCACCCCGTGAGCCGCGCCATGCTGTCACTGGCGAAATTCACAGGAAGGCCGCCGAACTTGCTATCTCAGTATCTAGCGCCTGTCTGGCTGCTGTGACGGGGCCGAGACAGTCTACTATAGAATTGTTGCCACGGGAGCCTGCATGGCTGCCTATGTTAAAATCCTCAACAAGCAAGCTGTGCTGCAATAAAGATCTACGCGAAGCAGGAAGGGGCTTAGGTGGCGGAGAGAACGTTCTGCTGCAAAACCAGGAAAAGAGGCGAAACCTCGTGTTTTAATTACGCCGTTTCGAAAAGCAAAATTTCGCTGGACGCACAGATCGGCCGGCTCAACCGTGTCCGCGTCGTTGCGTGCCGGCTAATCATCAATCGAAACTGATGTTTTATTTGTAAGTTGCAGGTAATGTACATAAAGATTTGCTTGGCAAATGTCAATAAGAAAAAGAGCGTATACGGGGGAAGGTGCCGGAAAACCGCAGTTTATGAGGAAGGGAAAACTTTGCGGCCGATTGCAGCTGACAGGGCGGGCCCTGTCAGCGCTTGATT
Organism: Geomonas sp.; assembly: GCA_036508065.1. GTDB lineage: Bacteria > Desulfobacterota > Desulfuromonadia > Geobacterales > Geobacteraceae > Geomonas. The sequence goes on from DATCHY010000397.1 coordinate 3,698, forward strand.
TTACGTGCCAGAAGTTCGACGGTATGCAATACCCTCGTTTTATGACCGGCCTGTTTCAACCCGTCGGAGAGTTGCATGATGCAGCCGGGGCACCCGGTGACGACGGCGTCCGCGCCAGTTGCCTGAATGGCCGCGCTTTTGCCGGCGTTGATCTTGAGAGAGCTCTCGTAATGGTAGACGTTGAAGGTGCCGCCCAGGCCGCAGCAGCGGTCGGCCCCTTCCATCTCGACCAGCTCGATTCCGGGGGTCCCGGTCAGCAGAGCGCGCGGCTCCTTGGTGATGCCCGCCGTTCTGTGGTGGCAGGGGTCGTGGTAGGTGACGCTGAGAGCCTCGCCAGCTCCGGTCTCTTCCGGGTGGAGTCCGAGTTTCTGCAACAGGACCGCGGCGTCCACCGTCTTGTCGGCTAGGGCCTGGAGCCTTGCCTTGAGCTCGGGGTTCCTCTTGCCGATGACCTGCGGGTAGAGCTTGTGCAGAGCGCCGCCGCAGGTGGCGCAGGCGGTCATGACGTAGTCGGCCTGGTGGCCCTCAAGGGCTTCCAGGTTCTGTTCGGCGAGCTGGCGCACCGTGTCGAGGTCGCCGCCGGACATGCCGGGGAGGCCGCAGCACTGCTGACCCTTCGGTATGATGACGGTGCACCCCAGATGCTTGAAGAGCGCCAGGGTGGCCTCGCCGATCTCCGTGTAGACGAAGTTCGTCATGCAGCCGACGAAGAAGACGATCCGGGGTTTCCCCGGCTCGCCGACGATCACCTCGGGGTGGCGCTTCATGAACGGCTTTTTGGCGATCTGCGGGATGTGGCGGCTGTTGCCCAGAAACGGCATCGGAAAGCGCAGGCGCAGCCCCGAGGTGGCCGGGACCTTCCGGAAGAAGAGCGGCCCCAGGATCGAGGCGGCCAGCGCGCCAAAATTCATGAGCTTGCGGTTCTTGATGACCAGGCCCACCGCCTGATGGAAAGTGGTGAGTCCGCGTCTTTGAGCCAGGGCTTCCCGCGCCGCGATGACGATCTCGTCGGTCGGGACCTGGTTCGGGCACTTGTCCACGCAGCTGCCGCACAGAAGGCACTTGGACATGGCGGCGTAGGTGCCGTCGTCCAGCGTGATGTCGCCCTTCATGATGTGCTGGGCCAGGGCGATCTTGCCGCGGGCGACCGCCGGTTCTCTCTGGAAGGCGGTGAAGGCGGGGCAGTTGGCGCGGCAGGCGCCGCACTTGACGCACTTCTTCATCTCGTTTTCTACGCGTTTGAGCGGGTCGATCTTCTGCTTGGTCATCTACGTCTCTCTTTGGAGCAATTGGCAATTGACAATGGACAATTGTTTGCTCTCTATCGATTACAGGTTACTGCTGCTAATGGTCAATCGTGCATTATACGCCAAGCGCCGCTGGGAGTCCATCGTGCGTTCATTGTCAACTGCTCATTGTCCATTGTTAATTGCCAATTGCCTCTAACGGCAGCATCTTCCCGGGGTTGAGGATGTTTTTCGGGTCAAGGGCCCGCTTGATGGCGCGCATGGCGGCTATCTGGTCGCTTGATAGCTCCATCGGGATGAACGGCTGCTTGGAGAGCCCGACGCCGTGCTCCCCGGACATGGTGCCACCCAGGTCGAGCGCCGCCTGGAACACCTCCTTGATCGCCTCGTGCGCCTTCTCGATCTGTCCGGGAACCGACTTGTCGATCATGATGTTGACGTGGATGTTGCCGTCCCCGGCGTGGCCGAAGTTGACGATCGGGATGTCGTAGCGGTTCTGGATCTGCTCTATGCGCCGGATCACGTCGGGAACCCGGCTTCTCGGCACCACGATGTCCTCGTTGAACTTGTCCGGGTTCACGTCGCGCAGCGACGGCGACACCAGGCGGCGCACCCGCCAGAGCTCCTCGCTCTCCGCCGCGTCCTTGGCGACCCTGAACTGCACCAGCCCCAGAGGTTTGATGAGCGCGTGGATCTGGCCGGCCTGCTTCTCGATCAGGTCCCGGTCGCCGTCCACCTCGATCAGGAGCACGGCCCTCCCCTCGGCCGGAATCCCGAGGTTGAAGCGGCGCTCGACGCAGGTAAGGGTGGCGTAATCCATGAACTCAAGGGTGGTCGGAATGATCTTTCCCTTGATGATGGTGGAGACGGCCCGAGCGGCGCCGTCGATGGAGTCGAACACGGTGAGCATGGTCTTCTTGGCGTCGGGGTAGGGGAGCAACCTGAAGATGATCTTGGTGATCACGCCGAGCGTCCCCTCCGAGCCGCAGATCAGCTTGGTCAGGTCGTAGCCGACCACACCCTTCACCGTTTCGCCGCCGGTCCGGATCACCTCGCCGGTGGGAAGCACCAGCTCGAGTCCCATGACGAAGTCCTTGGTAACCCCGTACTTGACGGCGCGCGGGCCGCCGGCGCATTCGGCGACGTTGCCGCCCAGGGTGGAGAACTTGAGGGAGGCGGGGTCGGGAGGGTAGAAAAGCCCGAGCTTCTCCACCGCGATCTGGAAGTTTTCCGTCACCACCCCGGGTTCCACCTCGGCCACCAGGTTGTCCGTGTCGATCCGCAGTATCCTGTTCATCCGGGTGGTGACCAGCACCACGCCGCCCCCCTTGGGGAGCGCGCCGCCGGTAAAGCCGCTTCCGGCTCCCCGGGGAAAGACCGGAAACCCCTCCCGGTTGGCGAGTGCGAGGATCTGGGACACCTCGGTGGCGCCGTCCGGGTGCACCACGCAATCGGGGAGGAATTCCATCTGCGTGGCGTCGTAGCCGTAGCAGATCATGTCCTGTACCTCGGTGGCGACGTTCTCCCGTCCGACGATCTCTCTCAATTTCTCCAGTACGCGTGCGTCAAGCATCAAGTTTCCCTTTTATAATCGCGGTAAGTTTCAGAATCTGTCAAAAAGCTGTCAGGCCAATGGTTTGATTTACGCCAGGACCGGCAGCACCGTCCCCCCCTCGGGGATGAGGTAAGCCGTGAACCCCCCGGGAAGCAGGGGGAGCGCCTGGTCGAGGGCGTGCTGCAGCGTCTGGGCCGGGATCATCCCCATGCTGGACACCTCTGCCGGCGCGAGCTGCGAAACCAGCACGATACGGAAGCGCTCCGCCTTCTCCTTCACGGACCAGGCGGTCTGCCCGTTGATCTCGTAGCGCTTTCTGAGGGCCGATTCCAGTTCGCCGCAGGAAGGGTACCGGAACCAGTCGAAGAAGGTGGCGTTGCCGAAGCCGTCGCGGCACTCGGCCAAAAGGAGCATCACGCCGCCGGGCTTGAGCGCGCGGCTGGCGTACTCCATCGACTTGTGGGCCTGGATCAGGTTGATGTCTTTGGGGAGCCCGCCGCAGGAGACCACGACGAGGTCGGCCTTTTCCTGAATCGGATAGGAAAAGGTGCGCGCGTAAAAACGGCACCCCTCCAGATGGGCCTCGCGCCAGTCGCCTGCGAACGCTGCCAGTATCCTTTTGTCCGGGGTGAGAACGGTGTTCAGGATGAAGTCGGGCGGGCGCATGGCGCAGGCCTCGAGCATCGCCTCGTGCACCGGGTTCCACTCCAGGTTTCCGGTGACGGCTCTCGAGTTCTTGCCGCTTCCCTCGCCGATGTTAAGCAGGGCGAAATGGCTCGCCATGCAGCTTCTCCGGCTGGAGACGCCGGGGAGCAGGCTCTTTCTCCCGCCGCCGAAACCGGCGAAATAGTGGAAGGTGACGGCGCCGGTCAGGATCAGCCGGTCCGCCTCGGCCACGCTGCGGTTCACCTCGACCGGAATGCCGCTGGCCGTCTCCCCGAGGTAGACCAGGGCGCCCGGGGCGTCGCAGTCGTGGTCGGTAACCCGGATCCGCCCGTACAGCTCTCCGACGATCCTTCGGTGCTCCGTCTCGGTCTGCTTTCTGTGGATGCCGAGCGCTATGACGATCTCGATGTCGCGGTCCCTGATTCCGGCTGCGTTAAGCCGCGCCACGACGAGCGGCAGGTAGATCTCGCTGCCGGTCGGCCTGGTGACGTCCGAGGTGACGATCACCACGCGCTCGCCGAGGCGAAACTGCGACAGTGCCGCAGTGCAGCCGTCCAGGGCAGTTGTCACCAGTTCGGCCGGGGTGCCGGCAGGCTCGCCGGTCCTGGGACGGATAAGCGCCAGGACCCGCTCGGGTGCTAGTTCCAGGGGGTAGCTTGTCTCGCCGCACTTAAGATCGATCATGCGCGTAATGATACATTTTCGATCTTAGATGCGCAACTGTTAACGCCAAATAGGCGCGGGCGGCAAAATAGGTTGACAAAAAGGGGCGTTTCCGATAACAATCACCCGTTTCTGTGAACTCTATTCCTGTAGTCACGCCTTGTTAAGGCATATCTAAATAGGAGGATTTTTTAAATGGAACAGTATGCAGTAGTGTTCGCCCTGGCCTGCGCCGCGGCGGCAGTAGCCTACGGCCTTTTCTCGGCCCAGTGGATCCTGGGGCTTCCCCAGGGTAACGAGCGGATGCGGCAGATCGCCGCAGCCATCCAGGAAGGGGCAGGGGCCTACATGAAACGCCAGTACACGATCATCGCCGCAGTCGGCGTGGTCATGTTCGTGGCGCTCTTCGCGACCCTCGGCTGGAAGACCGCCGTTGGTTTCCTGGTCGGCGCGCTCTTCTCCGGCCTCACCGGCTTCATCGGGATGTTCGTCTCGGTCCGCGCCAACGTGAGGACGACCGAGGCTGCCAAGTCCGGCATCCACAAGGCCCTGAACGTCGCGTTCAAGGGTGGCGCCATCACCGGCATGCTGGTGGTCGGTCTCGGCCTCCTGGGCGTGGCAGGTTACTACATGGTGCTCCTTAAGCTCATGCCGGGCGCTCCCATCAAGGACGTGGTCAGTCAGCTGGTGGGCCTTGGCTTCGGCGGCTCGCTGATCTCCATCTTCGCCCGTCTGGGCGGCGGTATCTTCACCAAGGGCGCCGACGTCGGCGCTGACCTGGTCGGCAAGGTCGAAGCCGGCATCCCCGAGGACGACCCCAGGAACCCTGCGGTCATCGCGGACAACGTGGGCGACAACGTGGGCGACTGCGCAGGCATGGCAGCCGACCTCTTCGAGACCTATGCCGTCACCCTGATCGCCGCCATGCTCCTCGGCGCCATCACCTTCGTCAGCACCCCGGCCGCGGTCAGCTATCCGCTCATCCTGGGCGGCATCTCCATCGTCACCTCCATCATCGGCACCTACTTCGTGAAGCTCGGCAAAAGCGGGAACATCATGGGCGCCCTCTACAAGGGTCTCATCGTCTCCGGCGTCCTCGCCTGCATCGCGTTCTACTTCGTCACCGTGTCGATGTTCCCGCAGGGCCTCACCAACGCGGCCGGCGCGACCTTCAGCGCTGCCAACATCTTCATCTCCGCCATCGTCGGCCTGGTCGTTACCGGCGCCATCTTCGTGATCACCGAGTACTATACCTCCACCGAGTACGCTCCGGTCAAGCATATCGCCCAGGCCTCCACCACGGGCCATGGCACCAACGTCATCGCCGGTCTCGGCATCTCCATGAAGTCCACCGCACTCCCGGTTATCGTCATCGCAGCAGGGATCATGGTTTCCTTTCAGTGCGCAGGCGTGTACGGCATCGCCATCGCCGCAGTCTCCATGCTCTCCCTGACCGGCATCGTCGTCGCCATGGACGCCTACGGGCCGATCACCGACAACGCGGGCGGCATCGCGGAAATGGCTGAACTGGACGATTCGGTCCGCGCCGTCACCGACCCGCTCGACGCGGTCGGCAACACGACCAAGGCCGTCACCAAGGGTTACGCCATCGGTAGCGCAGGACTTGCCGCCATCATCCTGTTCACCTCCTACGTCCAGGAGCTGACCATCGCCGACAAGACCTTCTCGCTCTCCAATCCCTACGTCATCGTCGGCCTCTTCATCGGCGGGATGCTCCCCTACTACTTCGCTGCGCTCTGCATGGAGGCCGTAGGCAAGGCCGGCGGCGCCGTCGTCGACGAGGTCCGTCGCCAGTTCCGCACCATCAAGGGGATCATGGAAGGAACCGGCAAGCCCGACTACGCGGCATGCGTGGACATCGTCACCAAGACCGCCCTCAAGGAAATGATCATCCCGGGGCTCATCCCGATCCTGGTCCCGATCGTCGTCGGTTTCACCCTGGGCCCCGTGGCGCTCGGCGGCGTGATCGTCGGCTCCATCGTCACCGGCATCTTCGTCGCCATCTCCATGACGACCGGCGGCGGCGCCTGGGACAACGCCAAGAAGTACATCGAGGACGGCTTCCACGGCGGCAAGGGTAGCGATGCGCACAAGGCTGCGGTAACCGGCGACACCGTCGGCGACCCCTACAAGGACACCGCTGGTCCTGCCATCAACCCGATGATCAAGATCATCAACATCGTCTCCCTGCTCATCGTTCCGCTTCTGAACAAGATGGGGTAGCTTTTCGAGCTACGACAGCAACAACAAAAAAGGCGTCCCGATATCGGGGCGCCTTTTTTTCGTATGCATTAAGAAGTCAAGATCGGCACACTGATTAAACGGATGTTACGGATAAAGGCAGATTGAACGAGACTGCTTTGTTCAGTCAAAAAAAGGATTCTGTTTAAATCTGATTTTATCCGTTCAATCCGTCAAACCCGTCTGGGAGTTCTTGGTTTTCGTTTTTTATCAAGAATCTTAACCTATTCTTCCCGCCGCCAGCTCGCCGTACCTCTCGGCCCCAAGCCTCATCTGCACAGCCTCCCGGTAGAGCTCCTCGTACTTCGCTGCCGCCTCCTCCCAGGTGAACCTTTTTGCCATGACGTTTTGCCGTAAGGCCTGGATCGCTTCGGGGGCCCGGTACCAGGTATGGACGGCCCAGCCGACGGTGTCGAAGAGGGCTCCGGCGTTGAGGTCCCAGAATTTGAACCCGGTACCTGTGCCATTTTCGGGGTCGAAGTTCTGCACCGAGTCGTCCAGCCCGCCGGTGGCGCGCACGATCGGGATGGAACCGTAACGCATGCTGTACATCTGGTTCAGGCCGCACGGCTCGAAGGCCGACGGCATCAGGAAAAAGTCGCTTCCAGCCTCGATCTGGTGCGCCAGGCGGTTGTCGTACCCGATCCGGCAGGCGAAGCGCTCCGGGTGGCGCGCCGCCATGCCTCCGAAATAGAAGTGGGCCCAGGGCTCGCCGGCGCCCAGCAGCACGATCTGGATGTCCAGTTCCAGCAGGCGGGAGAGTGCCTCGGCCAGTGTGTCGATCCCCTTTTGCTTCACCAGGCGCGATACCAGGCCGATCAGCGGTACCTCGTCCCTTTCGGGAAGGCCGCAGGCGCGCTGCAGCTCCCGCTTGCAGATCGCCTTGCCGCTCAGGTCGCGGGCCGAGTAGGGCGCGGCCAGGTACGGGTCGCTCTCCGGGTTCCACTCGTCGTAGTCGACGCCGTTCAGGATGCCGGAAAGCGCGCCGGAGCGCTCGCGGACCACTCCCTCCAGGCCCCAGCCGTACTCCGGCGTCTGCATCTCTCTGGCGTCTGCATCTCTCTGGCGTACCCCTCGCTCACCGTGTTCAGCAGCGTCGCGTGATAGATCCCCCCCTTCAGGAGGTTGACCTGGTCCTCCATTTCGAGCCCCAGGAAGTTGAAATGCTCCCAGCCGATCCCGAGCACCTCCATGGCACCCTCGTAGAAGCTCCCCTGGTGCTGCATGTTGTGAATGGTGAGGACGCTTGCCGCCTCTGCGAGATGCGGGTCGTGACGGTAGACGGTGTTCAAAAGGACCGGGACGGCGGCGGTATGCCAGTCGTGGGCATGAACCACGTCCGGGGTGAAGTCGATCATCTTGCAGAGCTCGAGGCTTCCCCGCGACAGGAAGATGAAGCGGTTGTCGTTATCCAGATAGCCCCTGTTGTCCTTCTCGTAGAGGGTGTCACGGCCGTAGAAATCGTGGTGCTCCAGGAAGTATACCGGAACCTCGGTGCCGGGGAGCCGTCCTTCCAGCACCCCGCAGTACATCTCGCCGATCACCCCCATCGGCACGACCAGGGCTCCGGGAAGCTCGCGCAGCTGGAATCTTTCCCGGTCCACTTTGTAGTAGCGGGGCATGACGACCCGCACGTCGTGCCCCTGGGCCTTCAGGAACTTGGGAAGGGCTCCGACCACGTCGGCGAGCCCGCCTTCCTTGGCGAAGGGGACCGCTTCGGAGGCGGTAATGAGTATGTTCAGGCGCATGAATCGGCTCTCCTGTCTGGTTCTGGTGGAAAAATCGTTTTTCAAAAGTACCATGCAACGCTCTCCCGGGCAACGCCCCATTATGAATGAGAGGTAAGATTATTAAATTATAATAAAAGCATTGCAACGCGAACGGATCTGTCGTACCTTGGGCTAATGTCGGTACACGGTTCGTGGTTGCAGGAGGAAATGCTCATGAGAAGCCCGCGGCAGCAGGGGATCACTGAAACCTTAGCCAAGAAGCCTTGCGATGCGTGCAACCACCGGAGGGTGGCTGTAATAGAACGTGGCATAGACGGGATGGGGATGGAGATTGGCGAGGTTCTCGCGGGAGAGCTTTACCAGCGCGGACGCGAGGGCCTCCGGCATGCCGCAAAGCTCGGTTGCAAATCGGTCGGCTTCCCACTCGTGCCGGCGGGATAGCCAGGAACCAAGCGGTGTCAGGGGAAACGAGGCGATGGACGCCAGGAAGCTGACCATGACGACCTGAGCCGCGAATGATCCCTCGGTAAGGCCGAAGAGCCCCGGCAATCCGCCCCACCGGGTCAGCAGATACACGGCGTAGAAAATTACCAGCGCAGACACCTCAGTCATGACCAGACGCTTCCAGATATGCCCCTTTTTCCAGTGGCCCGCCTCATGTGCGAGAATCGCCAGCAACTCCCGGCGCTCCATCTGTTTGATCAGGGTGTCGTACAAGACGATGCGCTTTACCCGGCCGATCCCCGTGAAGTAGGCGTTCGAGTGCAGGCTGCGGCGCGAGGCATCCATCTGCATCACATCCTTCACCTTGAGGCCGGCCTTGGCCAGGAGGCTGCGGATCTCGTCTTCCAGTTCGGGATCACCCAACGGCTCGAATTTAGAGAAAAGCGGCTCGATGAGGTAGGGAGAGAGGTAGATCATGGTGATCGAGAAGAGGGCGAAAAAGCTCCAGACCCAAAGCCACCAGAAATCCGGAGAGCTTTTGACCAGCAACAGGGCGGCTGCGGAGAGGATCACCAGCAGCAGCGAGGAGATGAGCGCCGACTTGAAAAGATCGGCCAACCAGAGCCTCGGCGTGGTCGTGTTGAAGCCGTAGCGCTTCTCGATCCGGAAGGTGGCGTAGAGCGAGAAGGGGATTTCCAGGATGCTCTGGGCCAAGGTGAGGACCAGCAAGAACAGAACGCCCTGAACCACGAAGGATCCGGAGAGGGAACTGACCCAGCCGTCGTAGCGCGGCAGTAGCGGCGTGAACAGGAAGGCGAGGAGAAGCGCGCTGTCGTAGACCGATTGGATCAGCGCGAGCCGGCTCTGCTCCACGGTGTAGCGCGCCGTTTTTGCCAGGGCCTCGGCGTCGATCGCGCCGGCGAACACTTCCGGGACCGAGGTGCCGTGGCGTTTCAAGTGGCGCAGGTTGAGGTAGCGCAGCAGATAGGCTGCGGCAAAGCGTGCCAGATAGGCGGCAATCAGGACGGTTTTCATGGCTGGACCCCCATGCCCCGGGAAAAAGGACGGCAGCGGAGAGAGAAGACCGCTCCGCAAGGATTATGATCAGAACCGCATTTTGCCAGAAGAGGCATGATGCGCCAGACAGGGACGCATGCAATGCGTCTCTACCAAAAAACGTAAAATACGGGCACCCAGCGCTGGCAACGGCGCGCCCCGATTAAAAAAAGGCCCCCCGTCGTGTGCGGAGGGCCTTTGCTGTGCCGTGTCGGGAACTGCCTATTTCTTCACGCTCGCCTTCTCGATGATGACCTCGTACTTGTAGTTGCTGCCGAAGTCCTTGTCCTTGGTGAGCGTTCCTGAGACGGTCACTATATCTCCCATAGCCGGAAGGCTGCTGGAGGTGACCACAAGGTCGTGGTTCTTTTTCTTCTCGCTGCCGCTGCCATCTTGCAAGTGGATCCAGTTGGTATTCATGATACCGGAGGCGACCTTTACCACCTGGCCCTTCACCACGACCTGCTTGCCGTTCAACGTGCCGCGCTTGGCAAAGAGCTCTGCGACGGTGTAGGCATTGGCTCCGCTCGCCTTTTCCACCTTTATCTTTCCCGTGCCTGCGGCCGCGGCGCCTCCGCTTCCGGGCGACTTCTTCGCCGCAGCTTTAGCATTGGCCTGGACTTCCGGTTGGCCGCAGAACATGATGGCGTCAAATTTGCGGTTCAGCGCCTTGCTCTGGAAGTTGGGCATCTCCATGCAGCCGCGGAAGGAGAGGGTGTCTCCCACGCGCGTCTCCAGGGTGGAAAAGGCGACCCAGGTTTTCTTGCCGTCCTTTTCCAGGTTCACATAGGTGTAGCCGCCGCCGTCCATGGTCTCGACCACTTTCCCGGAGGGGTTTAGTTCTGCGCTGCCGGCAGCCGGGGCGGTGCCGCCCATCATGGCGTGCCCTTTCGGCATGCTGTCTTTTATAGCCTCGATCGCGGCGTCGGATTTTTCAGGCGCTTTCGGCGCGTCCGCGCAATTCCCGGCCACGGGTAGCGCAAGGGTGAGGAGAACGGACATGATGGTGGAATAACGCTTCATTTGAAAGGCTCCTCGCTGATCGATACCGTTTGATGCCGCCGTGGGCGGCGCATAACCCATAGGAATGCGTCGCGAAGAATAGCATGATTCAATAGGGGAAACAATGCCGTTAATGTACGTTATCACTTCTTTTTTATCACCAGCGAGTCGCCTGACATGGAGAGGTCGACCTGGACGGTGTCTCCCGGGGCGAATTTACCCTCCAGGAGCATGAGCGCCAGCGGGTCCTGGATCTTTCTCTGCAGCGCGCGCTTGAGCGGCCTGGCGCCGTAGGCCGGGTCATAACCCTCGTGCGCAATGTATTCGCGCGCCTTGTCCGTGACCTCCAGGCCCATCCCCTTGTCACCCAGCCGCTCCAGCAGGGACTTGAGCTGGATCACCACGATCTCCTTGATCCTGTCGAGCGGCAGGGCCCGATAGATGACGATCT
>DATCHY010000398.1:0-2392 GCA_036508065.1 Geomonas sp.
GGCGTCGAAGATCTGGCGGAAGCTGTCCAGCGCGCGGTTTTCCCCGCACAGCTTCAGCAGGAACAGCTCGGCGGCGAGCGCCCCCCTCCTGCGGCAGGCGTCGTCGTCCCCGGCGAGGAACCCCTCGGGCGTCTGCCTGCCAAGAATCATCTCCCGTGCCGGGAAGAGCTCCATGAAGCGCGACAGGGCTGCCGCCGCATCCCCGGAAAAGCGGGGGTAGCCGGCCTGGGCCGCGAGCCGTGGCAGTACGCCCGGCTGCTGGCGCTCGCAGTACTGTCCCATCAGGTAGCGGAACACCCGGTTCAGGACCGAGTAGAGATGGAGCTGCCCCGGCTGGACCGTAGCCTCGGGTGGGAGCTGCTGCCGGTTCATCCTGGCGGCGATGCGCCGGGCGTAGATGATCCCGGGCGCCCCGCCCAGCTCATCGATCAGGGTGCGCAGGGCAATCCTCCTGCCGCACTCTGCCGTGATAGGTATGTCAAAAGGGAAATAGTCAGAGTTAATCAACCGCTGCTTCATGAAGCACCTCGTTAGGGAGTCGCTGGCCACTGCTCCTCCCCCTCGGGGAGGCACAGTGCGACATAATACAATGGATTTTACCGACTGTCTTTAAAAAAATTGTTATTAAGCGTTTGGCATCTCACCTCCCCGCCCGCGACCGAGAGGCATTTACCCTTGACATGGTTGGTGATTTGCCCTAAATCTATCGATAGCGTCACAGAAAGTATCGTTATTTCACAGGGTCACTGCCATCGCACCTTCTGCCTTCACAACTGTTCTCCGCAAGCACCGCGTCCTGGCCGTCCTGGCGCTCCTACTTATAATCGTCATCCCGCTGGGCCGGTTCTGGGTGTTCCTCCTGGTCCCCGCCGGAAGCGGCAGCCGGGTGGAGATCGTGGAGCTGGGCCGGGGCAGCACCCTGCGCACCCTCTCCAATCGGCTCGAGTCGCGCGGCATCGTCTCCAGCAGCCGGCTCTTCACCCTGTACGCCCGCCTCAAGGGGGGCGACGCCAAGGTGAAGGCCGGGACCTACCAGTTCAACGACGGCATGCGCCCCGGCAAGATCCTGGCCAGGATGCTCTCCGGAGAGGTTTACCAGCGGCTCTTCGCCCTCCCGGAAGGATACTCAAGCTACCAGGTTGCCGAGATGCTGGAAAAGCGCGGCATCTTCCGGAAGGACGCCTTCCTCCAGGCCTGCCGCGACCGGAAGCTCCTGGCGCAGTTCGGCATCAGCGCCCCAAGCGCCGAGGGGTACCTCTTTCCCGGCAGCTACAACATCCTGCCGGGCAGAAGCGAGCAGGACGTGGTCCGGGAGATGGTGCAGCGGCAGCGCGAGCTCCTGGAAACGGGCTTCAGCGAGAGGGCGAAAAAGGCAGGGCTCTCCCTCGACGCGCTGCTGACGCTCGCCTCCCTGGTCGAGAAGGAGGCGGTGCTCCCCGCCGAGAAGCCGCTCATCGCCGCGGTCTTTCAGAACCGGCTCAGGAAAGGGATGCGCCTGCAGAGCGACCCCACGGCGCTCTACGCGGTACGCGCCTTCGCCGGCAAGGTATCCCGCGAGGACATCCTGCGGGATACCCCCTACAACACCTACCTGATCCCGGGGCTGCCGCCCGGGCCGATAGGAAACCCGGGGAGCTCGGCCATCGAGGCGGTCCTCAGCCACCAGGCCGTCCCCTATCTCTACTTCGTGGCGCGCGGCGACGGCAGCCACCAGTTCAGCAGCGATCTTGCCGCGCACAACGCCGCCGTGCGCAAGTTTCTCAGGACCTCCAGCGCGACCCGCCCCCCGGGGGGACATCGATGACCACCCGAATACTGCTGGCAGAAGATAACGAGCGGCTCGCCGCGATGCTGCAGGAATTCCTGATGTCGCTCGGGCACCAGGTGATCCGTGCCGCAGACGGGGCCGCGGCACTGGAAGCGGTCCAGCAGGGCGGCATCGACCTGTTGATCCTCGACCTGAAGCTCCCGGAAATGAGCGGCATCGAGGTGCTGCAGAGGCTGCAAAGGAGCGCCGCCTGGAAGACGCTTCCCGTCATCATCATGACCGGGGCCTACCGCGGGGGAAATTACGCCGCGGCGGCCGAGAAGCTCGGAGTCAAGGCCTACCTGGAAAAGCCGTTCAGCAGGGAGGCCTTCCTGCATGCGGTCCGCTCGGCCATCGGCACGGGAGCCCCGCGCCGCCAGCTGTCCGATCTCCTCACCGACCTCTACGGCGCCCGCCAGAGCGGCACCCTGGAGCTTGCCGGCGGCACCCGGATCGCCTTTGTTAATGGAGAGCCGGTCTCCTTCTCTTCCGACGATTTCATCCCGTATCTGCTGTCCAGCGGGCACCTCGGTTCCGCCGACCTCGAGCAGTTCCGCCAGCAAGGGTGGGGGCGGCTGCAACTGA
>DATCHY010000399.1:0-5932 GCA_036508065.1 Geomonas sp.
GCGCTGTCACTTTTGTCCATGGTGATCGGAAACCTAGCGGCGCTGCTGCAGAAGAACATCAAGAGGATGCTCGCCTACTCTTCCATCGCCCATATGGGCTATCTGGCACTCGCGATACTCACCGGGACCAAGGAAGGCTACGCAGCGGTGCTCCTCTACGGAGCCGTCTACACCGCCATGAACCTCGCGGCCTTCGGCGCCGTCGCCTCCCTGTCGGCGGACGAGGAACGCTCCCTCGTTGCCGATTACTCCGGGGTCGGCTTCAGCGCCCCCTTCCGGGGCGGGGTGCTGGCGCTCTCCATGCTGGCGCTGGCCGGAATTCCGCCCACAGCCGGCTTCATCGGCAAGTTTTTCATCTTCTATGCCGCCATCCGGGGCGGTGAGATGACGCTCGCCATCATCGGCATGGTCTCCGCCGCGGCCTCCGCGTACTTCTACCTCAAGGTCGTGGTGCACCTCTACATGCGCCCTGCCGAGGTAGCCTCCCCTCAACCCGCCACTCCCGCCGAATCGCTCGCCCTTTGCTGCGCGTCCCTTGCCATCATCGCCATCGGGGTCTTTCCCGCTCCACTGTTGCGCCTGGTCGATGTCGTACTGAAATAGGCGTGTTTTGAAGTGCCCGTAGCGTCCTCCAGGGCGCGGCAATCGCGGCAGGAAGCCGCTGCTACGGGTCTTTGTACCTGGGAAGGCCGAAGCGCGCGAGCACTGGTTAGGTTTGCTGCGTGGATTACTGAGTTTACAGAAGGAGAAGGGGCTGCAGGAGAGCTTTTTGACCGGCGAGCAGTATCTGCCAGGAAACCAGCTGGCGTTTGTTGATCGGTTGCTAGAAGAGACTTTCTTTAAAGGTATCCAGATATTGCATGTCGAATGAGCCCTCCATTTCACCGTACATTATGTCCATGGCTTCATCCTTCGACAGGGCTGCACGATAGGTTCTGTTGGTTGTCAGCGCACTGAAGACGTCGGAGATTGCGGTTATTTTTGAACTTCGCGCAATGTCGTAACTTGTCAGTCCGTCCGGGTACCCGTTGCCATTTTCCTTTTCGTGATGATGCTTCACGATCCCAAGCGATACCGGGCTGAAGATATCCAGGTCCCTAAGCGTCATATAGCCGTATACCGGATGTTGTTTCATTTCTTTGAACTCAGTTGCCGTCAGCTTGCCGGGTTTATCCAACACGACTTTCGGGATGTACACTTTTCCATAATCGTGGAAAAGCGAACCGATCCCTATATCCAAAAGTTCGTCATGGGCAAGGTCAAACATCTTCAGGTGCAATGATATCGAATAGGTTGCGACTTGAACTGAATGAACATAGGTGTAGGCGTTGTGACCAACCAGACCGCTCAAGGCCGTCATGACCCCGTTCGAATTTATGACATCGGTAAGTATATTTTGTATCAGATTCCTACAACGTTCCATATTCTGTTTGATCGCAATAGCTGGACTGTCGAAGATCTCTTGCACGTAGTTTACCGACGCCTGATACAGCACATTCTGCCTTTCAATGGGTTCAAGGGTTTCATCATTCATCAAAAGTGAAAGGTTGGATTCTACGTATTGGTTATATTGGGACATTTCATCCGACTTGACAAAAAGATTTTTGACGTTGTTGCCCAGCAAACGTCCTTTGTCCTCCTGGGTGAACGGGAGGGAAGCATTTTTGTACAGCACGTTGTTCTCGCCATACCTGATAAACAGCGAAACTCCAGGCAAAGTTTCCGGGATTAACGACTCCAGCTGTATCATTCTGTACATGCCTGCCCTCCTCAACGAGAACGGGAATTAAGTCAAATAAGGCTAGTGTCAGTCCCGACCCGCCGTTTTTTTATTCTACCACGTCTTTCCCGGATTGCCGCCGTACCGCGGCGCCAATCGATTTTCAGGCAGGAAGGCCCCGTGCCAGAAGCGACAGTCTCTACACTTCTGCAAAATTTGCTGTAGAGACGCATGGCAGGCGTCTCGGGAACCACGAGAAAGCCTATTGGCGAGGCAAAGACGCATGCAATGCGTCTCTACAAAGCGGTCTCGAAGTCATGGGCCATTCCCTGAGCATCGGCACCTGCCGATCTCCATGGACGCTGGACAAAAAAAGGGAGCCCGATACAGCGGCTCCCCTTCAATATTATTTCAATTTTCTACCAAGTCTCGTCCGGCGTGCCCCAGAGGTTGAAGGCTATGTCGTCCAGAAGCTCCGGTATCCCTTCACCGGTCGCCGCCGAGATCGGAAACACCTTGACCCCCTTCGCCTCGAAGTAAGGGAGGATTTCCACGAGGTTCTCCCGTACGTTCGGCAGGTCGATCTTGTTGATGATGACGGTCTGGCGCTTCTCGGCGAGTTCCGGGTTGAAGAGCGCCAGCTCGCGGTTCAGCGCCTCGTATTCGGCGATCGGGTCGCGCTCCGGCATCCAGGAAAGATCCAGCAGATGCAGCAGCTGTCCCGTCCTCTCCAGGTGCTTCAGGAAGCGGTGCCCAAGCCCCGCCCCTTCGCTGGCTCCCTCGATGAGGCCCGGGATGTCGGCCATGACGAAGGAACGGTAGTTCTTGTACATGACCACGCCGAGATTGGGCTTCAGGGTGGTGAACGGGTAGTCGGCTATTTTCGGCCGCGCCGCGGAGATCTTGGTGATCAGGGAAGACTTGCCGACGCTCGGCATCCCCAGGAGCCCCACGTCCGCCATCAGCTTCAGCTCCAGCCTGATCCACTTCTCCACGCCAGGCTCTCCGGTCTGCGCAAACTTCGGCGCCTTGTGGGTGGCGGTCTTGAACCGGGCGTTACCCTGCCCGCCCCTGCCCCCTTTCAAAAAGACGATTTCCGAGTCCGGCTCCGTCAGGTCGGCAAGGATCTCACCGGTCTCCGCATCCTTGATGACCGTCCCGCGGGGGAGCAATATCTCGAGAGGATCGCCGCCGGCGCCGTGCTTGTCGCTTCCCCTCCCGTTCCCGCCGCGCCCGGCCTTCTGGTGCGGATGCTGGCGCATGTCCAGAAGCGTCGCGAGCTGCGGGGAGACCTTGCAGGTCACGTCCCCGCCCTTGCCGCCGTCGCCGCCGTCCGGGCCGCCCAGTGGTATGAATTTTTCGCGTCTGAAGGAGACGCAGCCCGAGCCGCCATCGCCCGACTTCACAAATATCTTAACTTCGTCTATAAAACTCATGGTTTTTCCTGTGCAAACGGCAAAAGCCCGGAGACCATTTGGCTCCGGGCTTTTACACTATTGGTATGTTGCAGGTCCTAGTTGGCCGGGTACACGGAGACCTTCTTGCGGTCTTTTCCCATGCGCTCGAACTTCACCACGCCTTCGATGAGGGCGAAGAGGGTGTAGTCCTTCCCTAAGCCGACGTTGTTACCCGGGTGGATCTTTGTGCCGTGCTGACGGTACAGAATGTTGCCGGCTTTGACCGTCTCGCCGCCGAACTTCTTGCAACCAAGCCTTTGGCCGTCGGAGTCGCGGCCGTTCCTGGAACTGCCGACGCCTTTTTTGTGTGCCATTTTCTGCTCCTCCTGACGGTAACGTCCGTGATCACGCTGATCGCGGGCTCCCGCACCGTCGTGTTAAATATTCCCTAGGCGTTGATCTTCTCAATCCTCAGTATCGTCCTGAGTTGACGGTGCCCGTTAAGTTTCCTGGAGTCCTTCCTGCGCTTGGACTTGAAGACCAAAATCTTCTTGTCTTTCCCCTGCTCGACGATCTTGCCGATAACAGAGGCGCTGGGCACTAAAGGTGTTCCGATAACAACCTTATCGCCGCCAACCATCAGGACCTCGGAGATCTCGACGGTATCACCTACCGCGCCCTCCAATTTCTCGACTTTCAAGAAGTCGCCTTCGGAAACTTTGTACTGTTTCCCTCCGGTTTTAACTACTGCGTACATGTACTTCACCACCTTTATCCTATATTTACTATGAGCGCTAAAATCTATCTTGAAACAAGCGACAAGTCAAGACCTTTTGTCGGCTGGAAAAGATTTCTAATTTTAAGAGCCATCCCCGAACCAAGGGACAATGGCAACGACGCCGAATCTGTTCCCCTTAAGAAAGGGGATGGAGTCGGGAATTTGGCGTAGGGCGAATCATCATGCGCCGTGCACAGAACCCCCTGGGCGTCAGCCGAGGTCGACGAAGATCTCATCGCCCCGGATCTCGACAGGATAGACCTTCAGAACACACTCAGGGTGCCCCTCGCAGGCTCCCGTGACGAGATCGAAGCGGTAGCCGTGGCGCTGGCAGGTGAGGCGCCCGGCCTCCTTCAGCAGGGCTCCTTCCAGCGGCGCATACTGGTGGGGACACTCCGACTCGCAGGCGTACACCACACCCTTGGATTTCACCAGCAGGATCGGCTGACCCTCGACCTGCACCAGTTTCTTACCCCAGTCGGGGACTTCAGAGACTTTTGCGGCAAAAAACATGTGAACCTCCTGCGGCGTCATCAGGGTAAAAAGAATCAACTTCACTATCAAAGGCCTTACCACAGAGGACACAGAGGAAATCTAAACAAACAATCCCAAAAGGTTTAAGCCTTAATGGTCTCCGCGTTTTTGATTTTCCTCTGTGAGCCTCTATTTTTCCTCTGTGTACCTCTGTGGCTAGGCTCTGCGGTTAGGCTTTTGGTTGAGCAGTTCAGAGCTTGACGATCCGTACCTTATGTGCCGCCTGCTCCGCCTTTTCCCGCGCTTCATCGCTGTCGGCCCCAAGCGCGAGCACGACCCCCATGCGGCGGCCCCGCCTGGTATCGGGCTTGCCGAAGAGGCGCAGCTTGGTCCCGGGGACCTGAAGAGCCTCAGCCACCCCTTCGAATCCCACCTCGGCCGCCTGCTCCTCGGCCAGGATAACATGGGAAGCGGCGGGCGAGAGATTTTCCACCTCGGGAACCGGGAGCCCGAGGATGGCCCTTACGTGCAGCTCGAACTCGGAGAGGTTCTGGGAGATCATGGTCACCATGCCGGTGTCGTGCGGCCTGGGCGACACCTCGGAGAACCAGACCTGGTCACCCTTCACGAAGAACTCCACGCCGAAGATTCCCCGGCCGCCGAGGGAGCCGGTCACCGCCTCGGCCTGGCGCTGCGCCTCGGCGAGGACGGCGGGGTTCATCCCGATCGGCTGCCACGACTCGTGATAGTCGCCGTCCACCTGGCGATGCCCGATGGGCGGGCAGAAGGTGGTCCCTTCCTTGGCGCGCACGGTGAGGAGCGTGATCTCGTAATCAAACGGGATGAACTCCTCGACGATCACCGTGTCGGAAGCGCCCCGCGCCCCCTCGATCGCGTAGCTGAAGGAGCGTTCCAGGTCGGCCAGGTCCCGCAGCACGCTCTGCCCCTTACCGGAGGAGCTCATGATCGGCTTGATGACGCAGGGAAGGCCGATGGCGCCGACTGCTTCCCGGAATTGCGCCAGGTCGCGGGCAAAGCGGTAAGCTGCGGTCGGAAGACCCAGCTCCTCGGCGGCCAGCCTGCGGATCCCCTCGCGGTTCATGGTGAGGTTCGTGGCGCGGGCCGTCGGTATCACGTTGAACCCGGCCTCCTCCAACTCCAGCAGGAACTGGGTGTCAATAGCCTCTATCTCGGGAACGATGTAGTCCGGCCTTTCCAGCCGCACCACCCGGTCGAGCTCGCTTCTGTCCAGCATGTCGATGACATGGCCGCGGTGTGCCACCTGCATCGCCGGAGCGCCGGCATAGCGGTCGACGGCTATCACCTCGATGCCGAGCCTCTGGGCCTCGATCGCCACTTCCTTGCCGAGTTCGCCCGAGCCGAGCAGCATGATCCTGGTTGCGCCTTTTTTCAACGGTGTGCCAATCATCTTTTCTCCCGAAAAAACTTGAAAAGCTAAATCCAAGAAACAACCAGGCGTAAGGCTCGCACACGGATTTGACGGATTGAACGGATAAAATCAGATTAACCCCGAAGCCTTTTGGCTTAGCCCTAAAGTCTTTG
>DATCHY010000400.1:0-9566 GCA_036508065.1 Geomonas sp.
AGGCACAGGCACAGGCACAGGCACAGGCACAGGCACAGGCACAGGCACAGGCACAGGCACAGGCGACAAGCCGGGAGCAGGCCTGAGTGCGGCGCCGGCGACGGCCTCCCCTTACCGTCCCCTGAGCACCCTCTACCCGCACTTCTGGCTCCCGAGAATAACCGACGACGGCTCGGACGAAGCGGTTCTAGGGGCGTTCACCGCGGGCACGGACGTGCTCGGCTACCAAAGCTACTGGCTCAGCGCCGATTACAGCCAAGGAAGGAACCGCAGCTACTTTCAACTGCTCTACCAAAACGATTACCTCTACCCTACCCTTTCCCTGGAGGCCCACGCGGAGCCGTTTCTTTACGCGGACCTGCAGCGAAGGGGCGACTACTACGAATTGAACCAGGCGCTCACCCTGCAAGCTTCAGTGCCGATCAACTTCCTGGAATCGCGCTACCTTATCGAAGCGGGATATCAGCTGCTGGATCAGAAAGCGCTCAGCACCCTGGACAGCGGCGGCAGGTTCAACGGAGTTTCCGTCTTCCAAGGGAGACGCGACAACCTGTTCGCCGGCATAACCTTCGACAACGCGCTCAGATACCCCTATTCCATCAGTTCCGAGGAGGGGCGCAGGATCTCCCTTTTGTACCGGCGCTTTGACCGGAGCCTCGGCAGCGACCAGGACCTCTCGGAATACAGCGCCCGGTATCAGGAATTCCTCCGCCTGCCGACCGCTGCGCTGGAGCATCAGATCCTCTACCTTCGGCTCTCCGGCGCCCTGGCCGACGGCGACCTGCAGTTCGGCCAGCAGGCCTTCCAGATCGGAGGGGTCCCCTCGGACCTGAACCCGTACCCGCTGCGCGGCTATCCGGAGCGCTCGGTGACCGGCAAGTACGTCGCCACGGGAACTCTCGAGTACCGGGTGCCGTTTTCCTACCCGCTGCGCGGCTTCGGCACCTTCCCCGCCTTCGCGGAAAAGGTGCACGGCGCGCTCTTCATCGACGCGGGAGAGGTCTGGGACGACCGCAACGCCTTCACCGGCAGCAACGTGAAGGTCGGCGCGGGATTGGAGGCACGCATGGACGTGACGCTCGGCTACTGGCTGAAGGTGACCCCAGCCCTCGGTTTTGCCCACGGCTTCAGCTCGGGAGGACAGAACCAGGTATACTTGACCGTGTACGTCAATCTCTGACCCAAGCGCGCATCCCTCTCGGGATGATCATCGGATAGAGGAGGAAAAAGCTTATGAGGATCATCGTCATCGGAGCAACCGGCACCATCGGGAAATCGGTCGCCAAACATCTGGCATCTGAACATGACGTCGTCAAAGTGGCCTCCAAGAGCGGCGATTACCGGGCCGACATCACACGGAAGGAATCCATAGAGAGTGTCTTCAAGGAGATCGGCCGCTTCGATGCCCTGGTGTGCGCGGCCGGCGTCGCCAGGTTCGCGCCGCTTGCGCAGCTGAGCGACGAGGATTTTCAGCTCGGGATGGTAAGCAAGCTGATGGGGCAGGTCAACCTGGTCCGCGTCGGGCTCGACTACATAAGCGACAACGGCTCGTTCACCCTGACAAGCGGCGTATTGAGCCAGCAGCCGATGCCGGGAAGCGCGTCGATCAGCATGATCAACGCCGGGATCGAGGGTTTTGTGCGCGCGGCGGCGCTGGAGATGCCCCGCGGCATCCGCATCAATGCGGTGAGCCCCCCGTGGGTCAAGGAAACCCTGGAGGCGCTCGGGATGGACAGCTCGAACGGCATGCCGGCGGAGCGGGTCGCGCGGGCGTACCGGGCGAGCGTCGCCGGCGCACGCAGCGGCATCATCATCAATGCCAGGGATTTCGCCTGATGGTCAAAAGGCGCCCCGCCGGGAAAACCCGGTTAATTGCCAGTAGCGATTTCCAATCGAGGGAGAGCCGATGACGATCTACGACTTTGACGTGACGACCATCGACGGGGTGCAGCAGACGCTCGGAAGCTACCGCGGCAAGGTGCTGCTGATCGTGAACGTCGCCAGCAAGTGCGGCTTCACCCCCCAGTACGCGGGGCTCGAAGAACTGTACCGGCGTCACAAGACTGAGGGTTTTGCAGTTCTCGGTTTCCCCTGCGACCAGTTCGGCCATCAGGAACCCGGCGACGAGACCGAAATCCGGACCTTCTGCTCGCTCACCTACCAGGTCAGCTTCCCGATGTTCGCCAAGGTCCAGGTGAATGGCGAGCAGGCGCATCCGCTCTATAAGTTCCTGAAGTCCGCTCAGAAGGGATTCCTCGGCAGCGAGGCCATCAAATGGAACTTCACCAAGTTCCTGGTGGACCGGGAGGGGACCGCGGTGCGGCGCTATGCGCCGACGGATACCCCGGAGAGCATCGAGAAGGACCTGGCGGTTCTTCTCGGCTAATGCGACAGGAGGGGCACCTTCAGCTGCCCGCGAACAGGCGAAGCTTAGGGAGGTATGAAGGCTGGAAAGCCCGGCGAGGGGGAGCGTTTTTCTAGATGACATAAAAGGCGGCGTAACCGATTCGGTTGCGCCGCCTTTTTTCTTCAAATAACCTGTTCCTTCGCCTGCCGCCGATCCGGACCTTGAGCCTAGGCGCCCCGGGTGATCTCCTCCAGGTTGCCGGCGATAATGGTGGCGGTCGCTGCCTGCTCCTCGGACGCGGTCGCGATCTGGGCGATGACGCTCTCGATATTCTCGATGGAGCGCACGATGTTGCAGAGAGATTCTTCCGCCTGGTGCGAGAGAGTCTCGCTCACCTCGGCCTCGGTCTTCCCCTTCTCGATCGATTCCACCGCCAGCGCCGTCTCCTTCTGGATCTCGTTCACCATCAGGCGGATTTCCTTGGTGGAGGCGACGGTCCGGTCCGCAAGCCGGCGCACCTCGTCGGCCACAACTGCAAAGCCCCTCCCCTGCTCGCCGGCGCGGGCCGCCTCGATGGCGGCGTTCAAGGCAAGGAGGTTCGTCTGGTCGGCTATGTCGTTGATGACGTTGACGAATTCTCCGATCTTCTCCGACTTGGCCCCGAGATTCCTGACGATGACCGCGGAACTGCGTACGATCTCTGCCACCTTCTGCATCTCGAGGACCGCCTGGTTCACCACCTGCTGCCCGTCCCGTGCGGACCCGGCAACCTCGCTCGCCGAATCGGAGGCATTCGACGTGTTGCGGGCCACCTCGTTCACCGTCATGCTCATCTCTTCCATGGCGGTTGCGATCTGGTTCACGCGGTCCTCCAGGTAATCCTTGCGCTGTGCCTGCTCCAGGCGCAGAGACTCCACCGCCTTCTCGGAGGTGATGTCGCTCCAGCAGGCCATGTAGCAGATCACCTTGTCCGGATCGAGATGGTCCCAGATCGGGTAGGCGATGGTACGCAGCGTAATGCCTCCGATCGGTATCTCTGCCGAGTGCGGCATGTCGGAGCCGGGACTGCTGAAGATGCGCTTTATCCTGGCCGGGTCCTTGTGGTACTGGTGGATGGAGTTTCCCTCGGCGTTAGCCACGTCGGCTCCCGGCAGCCCCGAGTTGAGCTCCGAACGGTGCAGGTTCATCAGCTCCTTGGCGCGGCTGTTCATGTAGAAGATCTTGTTGTCCGGCGTGGTATCGCACAGCATGACGATGTTTTCCACGTTCTCGAACATCTGCATCAGCTTGGCGATCTCCGCCTTTTTCTCTTCCAGTTCATGCTTATTGGACGCTCCGAAAAGTCCCATTACTATCGCTCCTTGGATTTGGGGGGTAACAATGCCGGTACCGCAGTAAAATTGCGCATCTGCCCGCGAAAGGCCCTAACTTCTCCGGCCGGTACTCTCGGGGAAAGCAGCCCTGCGCTGTCCCCAGGTACGCCGGACCACTTCCGGCAGCAAGCCGCTAGTTTCCTCTTCGGGTTGTTAGTCGCGAACTGTAGCTTTAATTAGCGAGAGTACTGCCATAAAGCGGAACTGTCGTCGTTTGCCCCCATTCGCCCTGACCGCAAAAGCCATGCAGCGCTCAAAAGCACCATAGGTGAAGTCAGCACGTGCAATGTTCCGCCACCCGGCCCGGAGTTTCCCGAGCAACCTAAGCAATCAGCAATACTGTCTTTTCTCTTCAAGAGAAGTAACTATTCAGCTGCCGTTGGCTCCTGCAGCCGTAGGGTGGGCCGTGCCCACCGGAAGTCGAAGGCCTGGGCACCCGCAAGGGATGCCCCTACAGAATCGGTGTTGTTGCGGTTATCCAGCCCGACGCTGATCGGTGGGCACGGCCCACCCTACGCTATCTGATTGTTGACCTGAATACTAACGCGATTTTGTAATGCGCTGAATAGTTACCAAGAGAATCTGGTCCTGTGCTAAGCTGACCGGAAAATCGTGAGGCTTGCGCGCCGCTGCGGCCGCGGCACAGTTAAAGCGGCATCGACGGCGGGAGAAAGGGACTTCGACTGCCGGGCTCGTGGCAACCGGCAGTCGAGGCTTCAGAGGAGTTACAGTGCGAACCACGTGGTGGCGGGGCAAACGCGGCGAGTGGTATGTCGCCTTCCAAGCGGTGCTTTTTGTGCTGGTCGTTTTCGGACCGCAGACGCTGAAGGGCATTCCCGCCTGGCCGCATGCCGCGAGGCTGCCCGCTTTCCTATTGGGGGGTGTGCTCCTGCTGGCAGGGTTCCTGCTCGCCTGCGCGGGGGCAGCCTGCCTGGGGCGCAACCTGACGCCGCTGCCGCATCCCAAGGACGACGCGCTGCTCGTCGAGACCGGCGCCTATCGTCTGGTGCGCCACCCGATCTATGGTGGCATCATCCTGATGGCCTACGGCTGGAGCCTGCTCGCCCAGAGCTGGCTCACTCTTGCCTACGCAACGGTGGTCCTCGCCTTCCTGGATATCAAATCCCGCCGCGAGGAACGCTGGCTCAAAGAGAAATTTCCCGGCTATGACGCATACCGGAAACGGGTGCGCAAGCTGATCCCTTTTTTGTACTGATCCGTACCGATTTACTGACGCCGAAGGAGCTTTGGCGGCAGAAATCAACGGCAACTTCCCGGTAAAGGGGGCGCGCCGACAGCTGCACCGGAAAAGGAGACCGACATCATGACCAAAGACAAGTTGTTCCTGTTGAGACCCGATTTCATGGACGCAGAGGAAGGCCCCTTCTACTGCCCGGAATCAGCGCCCATTGAAGGGATTCTGAGTTATTATCCGCAGCTTCGCGAGCAGTTGGAGGTGAGCTACCTCGATTTTCCGCGTCCGCGCCAGGCGATCATTGACGAAATCGGCCCGGATAACCAGGGGATGCCGGTCATCGTGGTGGCAGAGGGGAGCAGGATCCCCGCCGGCGACTTCGCACCCCGCGAGGCGAACGGCAAGCACTTCATCACGGGCGACCAGGAGATCTGCAGTTATCTGAGCATGGCGTACAGTATCGGTATCGCCCACCCGTAGGGCGCGCTCGAGCTGGGCGAGCCGCGGCCCCCTCCCAACCCTCGCATCGTAGAGACGCATTGCATGCGTCTCAACCGGCAACTGCAGACTTATCCCAGACTTGGACCATGTTTAGCGGCTGCGCCGAGACGCATGCAATGCGTCTCTACCCCGGATTGCCAGGTTTTTTTACCCGATTTGTGATTGGATATTCGGAACGTGCGGACAAGGTAGTGCGGAAAAGTATGGCACGAAGCTTGGCAGGAAAGTCTGTTGGCCTCTGCATTGTTTGATGCTAAACGGCAAAAACCTGAAAATATCAGTCAGATAAAACCCCGCACAGGACCGGTCACGGCAAAGGGTCCTGCCCGTCGGCCCTGCCGGCCTGGCGGCCGAAATACTGGAAGTTTCTGCCGCCTGCCTCCTTTGCCCGATACATGGCGCTGTCAGCCTTACTGAGCAGGGCATCGACATCATCGGCATCGGCGGGGTACAGACTGATCCCGACGCTTCCCCCTATGAAGCAGCGCTCCCCGTCCAGGTCAAACGCCGCACTCAGGGCGGTGACCACCTTGCCGGCGACCACAGCGGCATCCTCCGGGGCGCTGATCCGCGACATGATGATGACGAATTCGTCCCCTCCCATCCGGGAGACCGTGTCGGAACTGCGCAGGCAGCGCTCGAGCCGGCCCGCCACCTGCAGGAGCAGGCTATCTCCCATGTCATGACCGAGGCTGTCGTTCACCTGTTTGAATCCGTCCAGATCCAGGTAAAGAATCGCGAAGACAAAGCCGTATCTTTTCGCCTGTGCCAGATTGATACTGAGACGGTCGAAAAAGAGGGCCCGGTTGGGCAGGTGGGTCAGCTGATCGTAATACGCCATCCGCTCCAGTAGCTGCTTCGCCTCTACTCGCGCCGTGATGTCCCGAAAGATTATCTGCACGGCCGATCTGCCCCGGAAAGTGAAGGGGACGCCGGAAACCTCCACATCGAATTCGGCGTAGTCGAGCCTGACAAACCTCTCCTCCAGCCAGGGGACGTTGACGCCGCTATCCTCGATCAGTTCCAACTGCGCCTGGAACAGATTAGCCGAGCCGGGATGGACGAAGCCGAGGATCATCGCACCGAGGATCTGCTCCGGCACCTCGGCTCCCAAAAGACGCAGCGCGGCGGGATTGGCGAATTCGATGCGCGAACGGCAGCAGATGACGATGCCGTCAGGGGAGAGTTCCACCAGTTTGCGGTAGCGCTCCTCGCTCTCCCGGATCGTTCCCAGCATGCGCTCCCTTTCCCGGGCCAGCCTGCGCCCCAAAAGGACCTTCTCCAACACCATCGGCAACAGCTCCAGGTACCTCAGGTCCAGATCCTTGACGAGGTAATCCCTGGCTCCCAGCTTCATCGCCTCCACGGCCACCTTCTCATCGCCGTTGCCGGTAACCATGATCACCGGCAGCGAATGGTCCAGCTCGACCAGACTGCGCACCACAGCCATCCCGCTTACGCCCGGCATGCTGTAGTCCACCAGCACAGCCTGGTAGCTGTTTTGCCGCACCAGTGCCACCCCCTGCTCGCCGTCCACGGCCAGGTCAACCCGGTAGCCGTGCCGGCCCAGATGCGTCTGCAGCAGCCGCGCCAGGCCGGCATCGTCCTCCATGTAGAGGATCCGGACGGGCCCGGCTTCGGGCTCGGGCACTTGCCCTGTTATGTTGGTCTGGGTCTGCATACGCTTCAACCTGTAATCGTCATTTCAAACTGCTTTTTCAATCGTTTTCGGGAATTTTGACGATGGAAAGGAACATCCCGAGTGTGCGGATCGCCTCGCAGAAAGCGTCGTATTCCACCGGCTTGGTAACATAGACGTTGCAGCCGAGCTCGTAGCACCGGGCAATTTCCTGCGGGTTGTCGGTCGTGGTCAGCATGACCACCGGGACTTTCCTGGTCCGCTCATCGGCCTTGATGCGCTGCAGCACCTGGAGCCCGTCCAGCTCCGGCATGTTCATGTCGAGCAGCACCAGCAGGGGAGCCGGGCTGTGGTCGGTCGCGAAGCGCCCCTGTTTGAAGAGGAAGTCAACCGCCTCCTGGCCGTTTACCAGGTGACGTATCTCGTTGTTGATGCCGCCGCGCCGCAGGTTCTTTTCTATGAGCCTGGCATGCCCGGCGTCATCTTCAACCAGCAGGATCAGCACATGTTCGTGATCATTTAAAATCAAAGTCGTTCTCCCTTAAGTGAACCTGCCGCCGAAAAACCAAAGCTGAAACCATTAACCGTGAATGGTGAATGGTGAATCGTGAATCGTGAATGAAAAAAATTTCAACGTTTCCCTCGTTTTTGGTTTTCCTCTGGTGTTCCTCTGTGCCCCTCTGTGGTCATGCTTTTTGTTTCTCTTGCTTTTTAGCGCGGGTCCTATACCCCGTTTTCCTGGTCGGACGCCTCATCATGGGGAATGCTGAAGCTGAAGGTGCTTCCCTGCCCCGGCTCCGAATGGCACCAGATCTGGCCGCGCAGCTTGCGCACCAGGGCCTTCACATAGGGAAGCCCCATCCCTTCGCCCTGCACGTCCTGCCGCCCCGCCCGCCGGAAAATCTCGAAGACCTTCCCCATGTCTTCCTGGGCAATGCCGCGCCCGTTGTCGCGGATGTGGATGGTGGTCCCGCTGGCGCCGCTCTCTCCGTATATCTCCAGCTCGCCCGGGCGCGCCGTGTCGAGGTATTTCACCGCATTGTCCAGCAGGTTGCCCAGGATCTGCTCCAGGGCGATCCGGTCGGTGTTCAGCTCCGGGAGCGCCCCGATGCTGACCGTGGCGCAGTGATCCTCGAGCTGGTGGGACATGCTCTTCAGGATCGACTCGACCATCTCCCGAACCGGTACCGTTTCGACCCTCAGGTCCCGGTGCCCCAGGCGGGAGAGTTTCAAAACGGCGTTGATGAGCCGGTCCATGCGCATCACCGAACTGTTGATAAAATCAAGCGCCTCGGGTACCTCCTGCTCGAAAAGCAGGGCTAGCCGTGCCCGCTTTTTCTCCTCCAGATGCCCGGCTACCGCCTGGAACATGGAGTTCAACTCCTGCATGGCGCCATTCAGTTCGCCCGAAAACCCCTTGATGTTGACCAGTGGCGCCCGCAGGTCGTGGGAGATGATGTAGGCGAAACTCTTCAGCTCCGTGTTACTCTCCTCAAGTTCCGCCGCCGCGCTTTGCATCTGCTGCTCCCACCTCTTGCGGCTGGTTATGTCCTCGGCGCAGAGCACGAAACCCGCCGGCTCCCCGTCCTGGCGAAAGGGCGCGATGCCGCAGCTTATCTCGATCACCCCGCCGCCCCTGCGCACAAGCTCCGTCTCGAAAGTGACGCTCGACGACGCTCCGCCCGAAATCTCCGCCAGCACTCCCCTCACCTTATCCTGGGCGCTCCCGGCGAACAGGCTGGCAAAGATGCTTCCCGCCAGTTCAGACCGGGGATACCCGCTCAGTTCCGAGCTCCGCTTGTTCGCCATCCGGATGCCGCCGGCAAGGTCGAGGACGACGATGGCATTGGTGCTGCTCTCCATGACCATGTTGAGAAATTCGTTGCCGTCCCGGAGTCTCTTCTGTGCATTGAGGATCTCCCGGTACGGCACCAGCCGGAAGGTCAAGAAGCCTACCAGCAGGCCTAAAAGCGTCGTCATGGCGGTCCGTTCCAGGAGCGGGCGCAGTGACCGGCTTATTTCTATGGTTCCCGCCGGGACACCGGCGTCCAGCAGCACGTAGGATCTCCGCTGCACCGGATGGCGCAGTTGGTTGACGTTTTCTGCGACCAGCTCACCCTTCCGGTCGAAAACGCGCCGCGTTTCGGCTAGCCCCACCCGGGGCCGGCGCGCCAGGAGTTCATCCAGGCGAACCTGCTCGAACTGCCACATGAGCGGATTAGCACTGATGACGCCGGAGACGAGACGGGCATTCATTTCCGCCTCCGCTTCCAGACTCCCCGCCATGAACTGGTAGGAAATCACGAAATAGCCGACCGGGAACGCCAGCGCCACGACCACCGAGAGCGTCGCGGCGATCCGGGTGGTGATCCGGGATATGCGCAGCTTGTCATGCATCGCCTAACGCCCCTTTCCGGCTGGCGGCACGAGATTCCCCGTTCTGACGAGCAGTGCGCGCCCCCGCGCGGAGCCGACGAATCGGGCAAACTCGCGCGCCGCGGCCGGGGTCTT
>DATCHY010000401.1:0-9059 GCA_036508065.1 Geomonas sp.
GGTGGCAAACCTGCAGCGAGCCATCAGCTGGTCGCTCACCGTGACTGAAGGTGCCTTGTATCTTACCGTTGGGAATGAAACGCTGGAGACCTCTCCGGAGCTTTTGAGCGGTTCACCGCTGTAAATGCGTGAAAGGTCGAAGGTGATAGTTGAAAGGAGAAAACAACGTAGGGGCGACCCGCCGGGTCGCCCTGGCCTGCCAGAAACCTTGCAGCGCTGAACCAAAACCAAAGGCGGGCGACCCGCCAGCGTTGTCCGGTTATATTCTTGCCTGCAAAACCACAAACGAAAAATTGGCCACAAAACGCACAAAAGCTTAAAAGCTTAAAAGCTTGAAGATGTTTTTTTGCGCCTTTTGTGCCTTTTTGTGGCGAAAAGATTTTGTGTTGTTTGGTGGTCGCAAAAAAAGCCCCGGATTGCTCCGGGGCTTTTCAATAAAGTTCTACGGTATGTTATTAAACCCTGGAAACGTTGGCCGCCTGAAGACCCTTAGGGCCCTTCACGATTTCAAACGTCACGCTGTCGCCCTCGGTAAGGGACTTGAAGCCGTCGCCGGTGATAGCGGAAAAATGTACGAATACGTCCTCGCCATTTTCCTGCTCAAGAAAACCAAACCCCTTGCTGTCGTTAAACCATTTCACAGTTCCGTTTACCATTTACTTACTTCTCCCATATTGCTTCTTGTTGGTTTTATCTGGGAACATCCACAGATGAGGCAACATATCAGTTTCGCTGGCGGCATGTCAATCTTATAATGATAGAATTGAATTAAAAATGCCGACTGGACCCATGGTGCTTCGAAGGTTTTAGGGCAGGCCAGTCCTGTTGACATAGCAGGCGGGCTGTAGTAGCGTGACCAGTTAGTGAAACTGATCAGTGATCGGTAGCTCCTGAGCGGAGTCGAAGGGCCGCTTTGCCTGAAGTTACTCAGAAGTGCTAGCCTGCAGCTGACTCAGGTTCAAAGTCTTAGTCCTCCTTGGCAGAGGGGGGAGATATTGTCGACCCGAAAAATAGGAGGAAATGCATGAAGATATGGATCGATGCGGACGCCTGTCCCAGGGTGATCAAGGATATGGTGTTTCGTGCTTCAGAGCGCCTCAAGGTGCCGGTCTGCCTGGTGGCGAACAATGACCTTTCCAAGTCACACACCAAGTTCGTGACATCGGTGCGGGTGAAGAACGGTTTCGATGTCGCCGACGATTATATAGCCGAAAACGCCCAGCCCTGCGATCTCGTGATCACCGCCGATATACCGCTTGCCGCGCGGATCGTCGAAAACGGCGGGGTGGCCCTCGATCCGCGCGGCGAACTCTACACCGAGGATAACGTCAGCGAGCGGCTCTCCATGCGCAACCTGATGCAGGAGCTCCGGGCCGACGGTCTGGTCCAAGGGGGACCCGGCCAGTTTAGCCTTACCGATCGCCAGCGCTTCGCCTCGTCCATGGACCGTTTGCTGACCAAGATGGTGCGGGACTCTCGCTGAATCACAAATCTATCAGCCGAATCGGGCTCGTATCAAAGAGCTGAATTTCTAGGACCGAAACGTTCCCTCTCCCGGAGGGGCTATCAGGAACCCAATTCTCTCCCGAACTTACCGCTATTCAGCACATTACAAAATCGCGTTAGTATTCAGGTCAACAATCAGATAGCGTAGGGTGGGCCGTGCCCACCGATCAGCGTCGGCCTGGATACCCGCAACAACACCGATTTTGTAGGGGCACCCCTTGCGGGTGTCCTGGCCTTCGACTTCCGGTGGGCACGGCCCACCCTACGGCTGCAGGAGCCAACGGCAGCTGAATAGTTACGTTTTGACTTTGTCTGGTGTTAGTAATAGGTATTAAATTCGGCTACAAAAGTCAACAGAATTGATCCCTGCTAATTATGCGATGTGCGTCAATCTGCGCCCGTTGGTTAAACTGGACAATTGCGATAAAATACTGACTGGAGGTGCCCCGTGTTCAGCGGCATTACTGGCAATGTGCTCATCCTGGGACTGGTGAGCTTCTTCACGGATGTCTCGAGCGAGATGATCTACCCGCTGCTGCCGCTCTTTCTGACCGGCGTGCTGGGCGCCGGGCCGGCCTTTCTCGGGATGATCGAGGGGATTGCCGAGTCCACCGCCTCCCTCTTGAAGCTGGTCTCGGGAATCGTATCGGACCGGCTGCACGGTCGCAAGCGGCTGGTCCTCTTCGGCTACTCCATCTCGGCGCTGATGCGGCCGCTCATAGGGAGCGCCACCTCGCCGCTCATGGTGCTCCTGATCCGCACCGGGGACCGGGTGGGGAAGGGGGTCCGGACCTCGCCGCGGGACGCGCTGATCGCCGACTCCGTCGACCCTGCCGTCCGGGGCAAGGCCTACGGCTTCCACCGTTCCATGGACCACGCCGGCGCCCTGGTCGGCCCCCTGATCGCCACGGTTCTCCTCGCCTATTTCGTCACGGATGTCAGGAGCGTGTTCTGGCTTGCCGCCATCCCCGGCTTCATTGCCGTCGTCCTCATCGTCTGGAAGGTGCGCGAGGTGGAGAGGCAAAGCGCGGCGGGCCTGCCGATGCGTCTCGCCCTGCTCCCGGCGGGTCCGCTCAGGCGCTACCTCCTGGTCCTCTTCCTGTTCACCCTCGGCAACTCCTCCGACGCCTTCCTGCTGCTCAAAGCGGGGACCCTCGGGGTCCCGGCCTTCCGGATCCCGCTGCTTTGGGCCTTCTTCCACCTGGTTAAGATGCTCTCCAGCATGCCGTTTGGCTCGCTCTCGGACCGGGTCGGCCGGAGAAGCGTCATCGTTGCCGGCTGGTGCGTCTATTCCCTCTCCTACCTGGGCTACGGCTTTGCCGCGAGCGAGCTGCATATCTGGCTCCTCTTCGCCTTTTATGGCCTTTTCTACGGACTCACCGAGGGAGTGGAGAAGGCATTTCTCGCCGACATGTCCGACCCTGCCCTGCGCGGAGCGGCGTTCGGCTGGTACAACTTCGCGATCGGCTCGGGAGCGCTCCCGGCGAGCCTGCTGTTCGGCCTGATCTGGGAGCGGGCCGGCGGCGTCGCACCCTTTCTCTTCGGAGCGGCCCTCTCGGGGGTCTCGGCGCTCCTCCTGCTGCTGCTGGTCCCCTCCGCGGGAAGCTCCGCACCCCAAAAACCTTTTGCGTAAATCCAGGCAGAATCGAAATCGGCACACGGATTGAAAGGATAAAGGCGGATCAAACAAAAGCATAAAAAACTGTAACTATTCAACAAACTTCAAGTAAAAGGCAATTACAAACAATCAAAAGCCTCACCACAGAGGGCACAGAGGAACACAGAGGAAATCCTAAAACAATAGCTAAAGTTTTTTTGTTTTAAACATAAATCAGGTTTTGATTTTCCTCTGTGAACCTCTGTGTACCTCTGTGGTGAGGCTTTATGCTTTGGGTTGTTTGTGATTGGCCGACTGGTGCTGAATAGTTACCAAAAACTAAACGTGGTAGTCGGACCAGCTCCACCTGAGATGTTTCTCGTTCCCAAGCTCCAGCTTGGGAATGCAATGGCTGGCAAAGCTCCAGCTTTGAATCGTTGCAGCGGAGCTTCCCGCATAATTTACGTCCCCAAGCTGGAGCTTGGGAACGAGATGACCTCCGTTCCATCCGCGTGCCGGTTTTGACCGGTCTTCCCGGGACCTTGAGTCTTGATTGCAGTTGTCTGATTGGAAGTACCTCTCTTCCCCTGAAGCGTGACCCTTTTATGCGTAGCGATCCTGCCCCGACGGCCTTGTGCCGGCCCGCTTCACGTCGTACCCACCGATATAGTACGAGTCCCTGCAGACGAAAGTTTTACTGGCAATAAAAACACTAATGCTGGCGCTAAACCAGTTAGCACTGTATCTGGATGCAATTGGAGTCAGCTAATGCATCCTTTTAATCACATATATCTATTTCTTCTGGCATAGATGGAATTCTATGACTGATTGATAATTTGTCTAAAGTCAGCACGCCTGCACGCCGAAGGATGATCTGTGAGCCGGATGACAGTCTACTGTCAAATCCATGTCAGCAGCTGTCAAATTTACTCAAAGGCATCATTGGATAACAGTCCTAAAACTTAAACATTGCCGGTTATACAGTAAGTTGTAGCGTTGGTAGCATTATTGCAGTCATGGCGATGTTGCAGCACAGTAGCCGTGACTATACCTGAGAAGAATCAGGACCGCTGCGGAGGAGTTCGAGGATTTCTAGTGTGTTTGTTTGCAGTTTTGTCAGTACCTAACAAGGGGGAGGTGGATGTTCACGCGAGGGAATAGGATCAGTCTCAGTTGTTTGGAATAGGTCAGAAAAGGAGGTTCGATTTATGGGGATTAAAAAGTTGCAAGGCGCTCTGCTGCTGTCTCTGCTGGTGGCTTGTGCCAGTGCTGACGCGGCGGAGATTCACGGCAGGAGTTCCACCTCATTCCAATGGTTCAACAACGAGTTTAAGGACAACAAGACGCAGGCCGAGCTGGGCGAATATCTGAGGCTTTCGGTGACCGGCATCGACCCTGCAGGGAAATTTTCCCTGCAGGGTTACGGCAGGGGGAGCCAGGATCTGACCACCGGCGAGGGACTGAACGGCCGGCTTTATTACCTTTACGGCGAGTACCGGGACCTCTTCGACAAGGTTGACATCAAGGCCGGGCGCCAGTTCGTCAACCAGGCGGCGGGCACCGCCATCATCGACGGAGCCCAGGTGGACCTGAAGAACATCGGACCGGTCGCCCTGTCGGTCATGGGAGGGCATGAAGTGCTGTTCGGGTTGAACGGCGAGGCCGGCGGAAACGGCCGGGCAGCCATGGGAGTTTCCGCCCATCTGGAAGGCTTCAAGCAGACCGATCTGGAACTGGCCTGGTTTCGCAAGACCGACTTCTCGGATGTCACCCGGGACGTCCTGGGAGCCAACTTCAAACAGTATCTGCTGGGCAATCTGAAAGTCTACGGCAACGCCAAGTTCGACCTGGTGAGCGAATCCTTCAGCGAGGTGCTGGGCGGGGTCAAGTACTACCCGCTGGCCAGCCTGATCTTCACCGGTGAGTACTACCAGAGTTACGCCACCTTCGACGCCAACTCCATCTACGCCGTGTTCGCCGTGAACCGCTACCAGGAGGGGGTGTTCCGCGCCGATTACTCCATCAACGACAAGGTGTCCGTCAACGCCGGTTACACCCGCGAGGCCTTCGGCGATGACGGCTCGGCCAACGTATACCGCGCCGGGGTCGGCGTGCGGCCGGTCGAGCCCCTGCTGGTGAACCTTGAGTGGGACAAGCGGCAGGGCTACTACGGCGACGTCGACGGCTTCATCGTCGATGCGGCCTACGACCTCAACAAGACGGTCCAGTTGGCAGGCGGCATCAACTTCGACGCCTACCAGCGCGACGCCCTCACCGGCGAGGAGATCGCGCGCAGGTACTGGCTGGGCGGCAAGTACAGGCTGGCCAAGGACATGGCGCTCTCCGGACGGGTCCAGGACGACGTCAACGTGCGCTTCAGCAAGAACATCTCGGGCCGCGTGGTCTTCGATTACGATTTTTAGAAAGGAGGTGCTTCTGTGAAGAAACTATTGTTCGTTTTCATGCTTTTGACCATGTCTGCCCTGTACGCCGGGCAGGCCCTGGCGGAAAAGCAGCAGCACAAGGACTATGCCAAGAACAGAATTTCCGAGTGCAACGACTGTCACAAGGGCGAGGGCATCGCCCCCAACCATGACAGCGACTGGGTGCGCGGCCACCGGCTGGCTGCCGGCAAGGCCAATAACAATTGCGCCCAGTGCCATATCCAGTCGTATTGCCTCGATTGTCATCAGGGAGGCGGCATCAACGCCGATCTCTCGACGGACAGCTTCCGCAGGGACTATGTCCCGAAGAGCCACCGCAGCGATTTCATCGCCATCCATCCCGTCAAGGCGCTGGACAATCCGCAAAGCTGCCTGCGCTGCCACGACCAGTCCTACTGCAACTCCTGCCACTCCCGCTTTCCCAAGGGAAGCCTCAGGATAAAGTCGCACCAGATGCTCGGGGCTAACGGCCAGAGATACGCGCCCGCCATAAACGAGCACGCCACCGAGGCACGGCGTAATCTCCAGTCCTGCCAGTCCTGCCATCCGGAGGGGGATGTCTGCATCCTGTGCCACGCCAGCGGTAAAACCAACCCGCACCCGCGCAACTGGAAGGGTATCAGCGGGAATCTGAGGAATAGAGCCGGCGACAAGGTCTGTCTCAAGTGTCATCTGCCCGGAAGCTTTTAATAGAGCAAACCAAAAACCAGGAGGAACGAATGACTAG
The DNA here is from genome assembly GCA_036508065.1 of Geomonas sp. Classification (GTDB taxonomy): domain Bacteria; phylum Desulfobacterota; class Desulfuromonadia; order Geobacterales; family Geobacteraceae; genus Geomonas. The sequence continues at coordinate 6,275 of DATCHY010000401.1, forward strand.
AAACATCTTTAAGTATTCGGCTGTAGTCGGCTCACTGCTCGCGATGGCGCTTGTCGCAGGCTGCGGTACCAGCAACAAGGAGGGGAACATCACGGTCGGCAACGTGGCCAAGGTGGACGAGTCCCTCTGTGCCCAGTGCCACGGCAGCGCCCGTGAGAAGCTGACCGGGCGGCTCATCTATGAGGACTACAAAGATTCCGTGCATGCGCGCAACTCGGTCGGCTGCCAGGATTGCCACGGCGGCGGCGCCCAGCATAACGGCGTCGGTCCGATCCCCTTCCCGAAACCGGGTGCCGAGCAGTGCCGGGTCTGCCACGACAAAGAGCTCCTGGTGACCAAGTATACCGGTTCCAAGCACGCCCTCGTCCAGATCGAGAACGAAGAAGGCCAGGCCTGCCAGCGCTGCCACACCCACCAGGGCGCGGTACTGGCTGCCCAGTTCGGCTTCACCGGCGACGGGACCGTCATGGCTGCCATGGTCAACGCTCCGGGCGTTATCCCCAGCCCCGAGGCGATCAAGTGCAACACCTGCCACGTGACGCACAAGCCCCAGGAACTGCGCGTTGACGCAGCCTGGAACCCGGCCGTAGTCGCCGGCACTCCTTCGACCCCCGGCACCAATGCGGGTAACGACCAGTACCGCCTCTGCACCCAGTGCCACACCTACCTGAACCCGGCTGGCAAAGTCGCAGGCTCCGGTTCGACAACCTCTGGCACCGTTACGGTCGGCCATCACGAGACCTCCTGGTACCGTGCCATCGCCACCACCCACTACAACAGCCCCACCGACCCGACAGCTGTCACGGGCTACGGCGTGCGCACCGCCGGTGCCGCCCCCTGCTTCGACTGCCATAACCACGAGTCCAGAACCAACTCCAACAACGACCCGGCTTCCGCATCGTTCCTGCCGGCGAACACGACGATCTACACCGACTGGGCACAGTCCGGCCATGCCGGCTCAATCCTGACCGCCAAGTTCGCCGCAGCTAAAGCCAACCCGGTTGACAGCACCCTCGCCAGAACCGACCCGATCAGGGTTGCCCAGGGCCTGGCCCAGGTCGACGCGGTCATGAACGCCAAAGCCGACTTCCCTGTAGAGACCGGCGCGTCCTGTGTGCGCTGCCACACCTCCACCGGCCTCTCCCAGTTCCTCGCCAACCCCGCACTGGGCGGCTCCGTGACCATCTCCGGCACCACGACCACCACCGTAGCGTCCACCCTGCCGGCCGGCACGGCCGAGCTGATCGCATGCTGGGGCTGTCACAGCAACCCGGCAACCGGCGTGCTGAACAAGCTGAACGGCGCTTCCGCCAGCACCGACTACAAGACCGCCAAAGGCCACGTGCCGACCGCGTACCAGATTGCTGCCGGCAAAAACAACTGGTTCCCTGACGTTGCAGGCTCCAACATCTGCATCAGCTGCCACGACGGCCGCAACAGCGACCCGGCTTCCGTCGAAGTCGCAGTAGCTCTCGATGTCGCCACCGGCGGCGTAGCAAAAGCAAGCACCGCCGGCTCGCACCATGCGTCGGCAGCCGCTGTCATGTACCTGAAGCAGGGCTTCTTCAACCTCTCCACCGGCAAGGCCTACACCGACTCACTGAAGTCCGATCTGGACGGCGGCAAGGTCACCAGCACGCACCGCAAACTGGGTACCCCTGCCATTAACGGCGACGGCCACAACCCGACCTTCTTCGTCGCCGGCAACCTCGATTCCAACGGCCCCTGCGTGACCTGCCACATGACCGGCAGCCACAGCCTGAAGATCGACCAGAAGGCCATCACCGCAGTATGCAACAAGTGCCACAGCTCCGAAGGCGGCAACGACATCACGACCATCGCCGCCTTCGACCAGCACTTCATCGAGCCGCAGTCCGAAGTATTCCAGGACGCGCTCACACTGGCAGCGGCGGTCTTCAACTCCAGGCAGTCCACCGTTGTCATGGCCAGAAGCACCAGCGGCGAGATGTCGGTGTACTCGATGGTGACATCAGGCACCAAGCTTGGCTACACCCCGGACAACTACGCGGCTTACCTGGCCGGCACGGCAAGCCTCAACTCCGCCACTGCAGCCGACTGGACCACCGTAGCGTCCGCAGCACCTTACACCAACAAGACGAAGGTCTTGGGCGCCGTGTCCAACATCCTCTTCCTCAGCAAGGACAAGGGAGCTTATGCCCACGCCCGCACCTACAGCCGCAGGCTGATCTTCGACTCCATCGACTTCCTTGACGATGGCTCGATGAACGGGTCGTCGGCTCTGGCCGCCGTTGCCACCAGCCCCGCCGTCTACGGCAAGGGTGCGACTGCCTACACCGACGGCAAGCTGACCACGCTGGCGGCCGGCACCACGGAAGCCATGATCTACCTGGCCGCCTGGAGCCGATCCACCGGCGCCTGGGTCGATGTGGCGCGTCCGTAATGGTTTAACCGCTTGAAATTTAGCACACTGCCCCGCCTCGCCAGAGGCGGGGTTTTTTGGTACTACTTGAGGGTGTGTGTCTGCTAGACTCGGATCACAAGAAAAAATATTGCGTCGGTTATCATTGGAACCAAGACCTCATGAACCTGCCTGCGGATAAAATAGGAGTTCGGACCATCTGTATCGTGCTGTCGGTGCTGGCGCACCTCCTGCTGCTCTTTCCGCTGGGTATCCTCGGAGGCTACCATCCAGCCAAGCCGGTGGATCCGCTCCAGGCTGTCATGGTCGACTTGAAGGGGCCAATCGATGACACTGAGTCTGCCAGGGCATCTGCGGGCCAGGAATTTGCCGAGGCAGCGGCCG
>DATCHY010000402.1:0-2514 GCA_036508065.1 Geomonas sp.
GGTGGCAAAAAAATTTAATCACTGACATGAGCAGCCGTCGCATTGACTTTCACCGTCTCTACGCTAGATTATACGGGTATATAAATACCCATCCTTTCTTCCATTAAAAGGGCACCATGCCAGTCACCGCCCAGCAGGCCGAGCTTATTCCTCTCGCCGTCTACACGCTCATTGCGGTCGTCCTCATCTTCGTCCTCCTGCTGGCAGCCTATTACCTCGGTTCCGGCAAGGCCGCGGCAGACAAGGGTATCCCCTACGAATCCGGGATACTGCCGACCGGCAGCGCCCGTCACGCCTCACAGGTCCCCTTTTACCTGATAGCAATCTTCTTCATCGTGTTCGACGTCGAGGGAGCCTTCATCTTCACCTGGGCCACAGCCTGGGACCTGCTCGGGTTTTCCGGACTGGTGCACATCACGGTGTTCATCACGGTCCTCCTGCTGGGGCTCGTCTGGCTCTGGATCAAGGGTGGACTGGACTGGGGGCCAAAAAGACAGGTTAAGGTTAAGGTTAAGGTTGAGAATGACTCCAAACGGTACAGTCAGGTTTAGTAAGGCCTTCTCTTAACCTCAACCTTAACCTTAACCTGGTTTTAGAATCCCGGAGCAGCTTTGAGCGAAACGGACGACGATAAAATACCCGATAATGTGTTGCTCACTTCCCTGGACGACGTCATCAACTGGGGAAGGGCGAACTCCCTCTGGCCGATGTTCTTCGGCCTTTCCTGCTGCTTCGTCGAAATGATGACCTCCTTCACCTCCCGCTACGACGTGTCGCGCTTCGGCGCCGAGGTGCTGCGCGGCACCCCGCGCGAGGCCGACCTAATGGTGATCGCCGGCACCGTGTTCAAGAAGATGGCCCCGAGCATCCTGAGGCTTTACGAGCAGATGGCGGAGCCGAAATGGGTCATCTCCATGGGGAGTTGCGCCAATTCCGGCGGGATGTACGACGTCTACTCCGTGGTGCAGGGGGTGAACCAGATCCTCCCGGTGGACGTCTACATCCCCGGCTGCCCGCCGCGGCCCGAGGCGTTCCTGGAGGGGCTCATGCTGCTGCAGCAAAAGATCGGCGGCTCCGAGCGCCCCGCCCGCCCGGTCCTGCGCATGCAGGGGGGGAGCCAGGGGACCACCGCGCCGGTGCTGGTCGACACGCTCACCAAGTCGCGCGACCCGAGGGGGCCCGGCATGGAGGGGTGCGCGGTGCGCGGCTCCGCCATGCAGCACCCGAAGTTCCCCGCCCCGCGCTCGATTGATCTTTGGCGCCCCACGCAGCCCAAGGGAGATTTCACCGACTTCGGCATGGACGCCGAACTGGAAGCCGCCTTCGGCGGCGCGGTCCGGCCCGACGGCTCGGCCCGCGACATGCAGACCTACCGCGTCAGCCCGGAACTCCTGCCGGCGCTCCTGGAGCACCTGAAGGGGCGGCCGGGCGCGCCGTTCCGGCGGCTGGAGGACATCGCCTGCGTGGACGAGTCCCTCAGGCGCGACCGCGACAGCTTCCGCGACTTCACGGTCAACTACCACCTCACCTGTTTCGACACCCCGGGAAGGATCAGGATCAAGACCGAACTGGACGGCAGTTACCCGGAGCTTCCGAGCGTCACCGGCCTGTTCCCGGCTGCCAACTGGTACGAGCGGGAGGCCTTCGACATGTTCGGTATCCGCTTCGCCGGGCACCCGAACCTCAAGCGCATCCTCATGCCGCACGACTGGGTGGGCCATCCGCTCAGGAAGGAGCACCCGTCACGGGCGACCGAGCTTCCCCCCTATACGACCGAGGACGCGCGCCGGCATCAGGCCGTTCCTGCCGGGGACTTCTTCGACCGGGTGGATGACGAGACCCTGATCCTGAACCTCGGTCCGCAGCACCCCGGGACCCACGGCGTCATCCGCTTCATCCTGAAGCTCTCCGGGGAGGAGATCGTCGACATCGACACCGATATCGGCTACCACCACCGGGGCGCCGAGAAGATCGGGGAGCGGCAGAACTGGCACAAGTTCCTCCCCTACACGGACCGGATCGATTACCTGGCCGGGGTGCAGAATAACCTCGCCTACGTGAACTCCGTGGAAAAGCTCTGCGGCATCGAGATCCCGGAGCGCGCCATCCACATCCGGGTCATGCTCGCCGAGCTGTTCCGCCTGGCGAGCCACCTGATCTGGCTCGGCACCTTCGCCGCGGACCTGGGCGCCATGACGCCGGTTTTCTACACCTTCACGGACCGGGAGAAGATCTTCGACATCGTGGAAAGCATCACGGGAGGGCGCATGCACCCGGCCTGGTTCAGGATCGGCGGGGTCGCCGACGACCTCCCCGAGGGGTGGCTCGCGCAGGTGAACGAGCTCCTCGACTGGCTCCCCGCGAGGATCAGCGAGTACGACAAGCTCCTCACCGGCAACCCGATCTTCAAGGCGAGGCTCCAGGGGGTTTCCGCCATCACGCAGGATGAGGCTATCGAGTGGGGGCTCTCCGGGCCGAACCTGCGCGCCTGCGGCTTCGCCTGGGACCTGCGCA
>DATCHY010000403.1:0-8685 GCA_036508065.1 Geomonas sp.
TCACCTGGGGCTCACCCCGCCCGAGCGCTCCTCCCAGGTGAAGGTGCTCTGCGGGCCGGAGTGGATCCAGCATCCGGAATGCCGCCCTCCCATCATCCTGTGCGGCGATTTCAACGCCCTGCCCAGCTCGGCCATCCACAAGCGCCTCAAGGATAGTCTGAACGACGAGCAGGCGAGCCTGTCTTTCGGGCACACCGAATGGACCTTCCCGAGTCACTACCCCCTGGTGCGGTTCGACCACCTGTTCGTTTCCCCTGACCTGAACGTCGAGAGCGTCCAGATCCCCCAGACCAAACTGACCCGGGTCGCGTCGGACCACCTCCCGCTGGTCGTCAAGCTGCGTGTCGTCTGACAGGCAGGGGCGGCTGCCGTGGAACAACTGCCGTGAACAGATGCCGTGGAACAGATGCCGTGGAACAGCTGCAGGGGAGACCTTGACGAACCTTGGCGGCGCAGCCCGCTCGCCCCGGGCCGGAAGATCGGCCGTTGCGCCTGGCGAAAATACTGCTAAAGTAATTGGCAGGCCGGTCGAAAAGAACTCAATATATCTAGGTAGTCGTCCCTAAGACGGGACAAATGGAGATCCAGCTATGAGTGAATTCACAGACATGCCGGAGACTATGGAAGTCGAGGAACTGATCCTTGAGAGGGTCTTGCAGAACACGGGTGCCTTGCTGGAAATCTGTCTGGTGAAGCACGGCAACCAGTACGAGGCTGCGTTATTTTTCGACAAGAAATTTAAGCCCGGCCCCCCCCTGCCACGCCCCCTCGAATCTCCCTCGGGTCAATCAACCCACTGGATGGGTGTGCGTCCCAAGGTTGGCCTCACTGAGGAAGAAGCGGAGAAGATAGCCTACGAGGTCAAAGGGCTGAACGCCCTGCACCGCATTCAGATGAAGGATAGCTGGGGCAACATGCTGGATATGGTGTAGCCGCAGCACCACACGCCTTTTATGGCTGCGGCCGGGAGTGCCCGACCTTCCCCGTACCGCAAGTTCCAAAAAACAAGCCGCTTCCTTTGCCAGGAAGCGGCTTGTTTCGTTCAAAAAACCCCGACCCGCAGGCTACATCTCCACCCGGGTCAGCACCCCCTGCAGCTTGCTGACGGGGAGCTTGTTGAACTGGACGAAGTTCGGGCTGAGCTTCTTGATGGCCGAGAAGACCTTCCAGACCGGATTGTTGGTCGTGATGTCCTCGACTCCGTAGAAGATGACCTTCTCGAGGATGCCGTGTGCCTTCAGGAGCCCCTCGATGTCGATCACCTCCATGTACCCGGCAAAGATCTCGAACGATTCCAGTCCGGTGCCGCGCGCAACGGTCAGCTTGGAACCGACGCCGAACGGCTCGTCGGTCCTCACGATCGAGATGAAGACGTTGCGCTCGTAGATGATGTTGCTCCGTATCATGCAGTGCACCACGTAAGGTGGGATGACGTTCCACTCGCGGGTGAAGAAGAGCCCGGTACCGGGAATATTGCGCCCCTTGGCATAGATCTGTTCATAGGAGACCAGGAAGGTTTCTATGTCGAGCGGGCGGAGTGCCTTGTAGAGGGCGCGCTGCCCCTTGGTCCAGATCAGGATGGTGCCGAAGGGGACCCCGGCCAGGATGAGCGACCAGTAGCCGCCATGCGGCAGCTTGTTCAGGTTTGCGATCAAAAAGATAATGTCGACGACCGTGACGAAGAGCGCTACCGGCACCTTCCACTTCTTCGTGGTGTGGGCGAAGATGATGGTCATCATGATCCCGGTGATCGCCATGGTCCCGGTGACCGCCAGGCCGTAAGCGGCCGCCAGGTTCTCGGACTTCTTGAACAGCAGCATGATGAAGATGACCAGGATCATCAGGAACCAGTTCACCGATCCTATGTAGATCTGGGACTTCAGGTGGCTCGAGGTGTAGTCCACTTTCATGAGCGGCATGATCCGGGTGGTGATCCCCTGGTACACGATGGAGAAGACGCCGCTGATCAGGGCCTGGGACGCGATCACCGTAGCCAGGATGGTGAGGATAAGAAACGGTATGTAGAGGAACTGGGACTGGCTCTGCACCATGCCGAACAGCGTGTTCTTCGCGTCCGGATGGGTGAGGAGGAAGGCCCCCTGTCCCAGGTAGTTGATGACGAGCGCCGCGAAGACGAAGTACCACGCCCTGAGGATGGGCTTTCTCCCCAGATGCCCCATGTCCGCGTAGAGCGCCTCGCCGCCGGTGGCGCACAGGATCACCTCTGAGAGCACGAAGAAGCCGGACCAGCCGTTTTCCACGAAGAACTTGACCGCGTACCAGGGGCTCACCGCCTTCACGATCCCCGGGTACTGGGCAATGGCGGCGACGCCCGAAAGGGCGAGGGCAACGAACCAGAGGACCATGAGCGGCCCGAAGAGCCGCGCCACCTTGTCGGTCCCCTTGAACTGGAATACGAAGAGGGTGACAGCGATGCAGGCGGCGAACAGGATGAGCGCTCCCTGCGGGAGGCCCGCCAAGGCGGGTATCAGCACCAGACCCTCCACGGCGGAGAGGATACTGATGGCGGGGGTGATCACGCCGTCCCCCAGGAGCAGGGAGACTCCGACGAAGGAGAGAAAGCTCACCAGGCCTAAGTAGCGCCCGCCCTTGAGGAGCCGGGCCAGGATCTCCTTCAGTACGATGGTGCCCCCTTCGCCCTTCCTGCCGAGACTCATGGCGAGCCAGGCGTACTCCACGGTCACCAGGATGATCAGGGTCCAGACGATGAGCGAGAGGATGCCGAAGATGTTGTCCTGGGTCGGTTTGGTGATGGCGAAGATGACGGTCAGGGTATATATGGGGCTGGTGCCGATGTCGCCAAAGACAAGCCCCATCGACTTGACGATGCCGCTCCAATAAGATTCCACGTATTTTTGCATGGCCGGCACACCTCCGTTAATTAGCAGCGCTCTTATAGCATCAGGCCCTGGCTAATACAACAGAAATCCCCCTTTGCGCTTGACATTACGCGGGTTTCCTTGTAGCTTTAATCGTTTCTCTCAAGGTTTTAACCAATAGCGGAGGCCGCTTAAATGGACTACAAGGAAACACTCAATCTGCCCCTCACCGCCTTCCCGATGAAGGGAAATCTCCCCCAGCGCGAGCCCGAGATGCTGAAGCTGTGGGAGCAGACCGCACTCTACGCGAAGATCGAAGAGGTCGGCGCCGGGAGGCCGCGCTACATCCTGCACGACGGCCCCCCCTACGCCAACGGCCACATCCATATCGGGCACGCCCTGAACAAGATATTGAAGGACATCGTCCTCAAAAGCAAGCGCATGAGCGGCTTCGACGCCCCCTACGTCCCGGGGTGGGACTGCCACGGGCTCCCCATCGAGCTGCAGGTGGAGAAGAACCTCGGTTCCAAGAAGCACGAGATCTCCAAGCTCCAGATGCGCAAGCTCTGCCGCGAGTACGCCGCCAAGTTCGTGGCGATCCAGCGCGCCGAGTTCGAGCGGCTCGGAATCCTGGGCGAGTGGGAAACTCCCTATCTCACCCTGCACCACAGCTACGAGGGGACCATCGCCCGCGAGCTCGCCCGCTTCGCCGAAAACGGCGGCCTCTACAAGGGGAAGAAGCCGGTGCACTGGTGCTCCTCCTGCGGCACGGCGCTGGCCGAGGCCGAGGTGGAGTACGCGGACCACAACTCCCCGTCGGTGTTCGTCAAGTTCCCGGTGAAGGACGATCTGGGCGGGGTGGTTCCCGAACTGGCGGGGAAGGCCTGCTCGGTCGTCATCTGGACCACGACCCCCTGGACGCTCCCGGCCAACCTCGCCGTGGCGCTGCACCCGGAGCTCGACTACGTGGCGCTCCTGGTGAACGGCGAGATGCTGATCGTCGCCGACGGCCTGAAGGAGAGCTTCCTGAAGCAGATCGCCGCGGAAGGCGAGGTGGTGGCGAGATTCCCCTCCAAGCTCCTCGAGCGCAGGCTCTGCCGGCACCCGTTCTACGACCAGGATTCGGTCATCCTCCTGGGCGAGCACGTCACCCTGGAGGCCGGCACCGGCTGCGTGCACACGGCACCCGGGCACGGCCAGGAAGACTACGAGCTAGGTCTTCGCGAGGGGCTCGAGATCTACAACCCGGTCGACAACCGCGGGCGCTTCTACGAGAACATCGAGTTCTTCGCCGGCCAGTTCGTCTTCGACGCCAACAAGACCGTGATCGAGAAGCTGGTCGAGGTCGGGGCTCTCCTGGCGCAGAGGGAAATTACCCACTCCTACCCGCACTGCTGGCGCTGCAAGAAGCCGATCATCTTCCGGGCCACCGAGCAGTGGTTCATCTCCATGGAGAAGAACGGGCTGCGCGCCAATGCGCTCGCCCAGATCGACACCGTGAACTGGATACCGAAGTGGGGCAAGGATCGCATCTACGGCATGATCGAGAACCGGCCCGACTGGTGCGTCTCGCGTCAGCGCTCCTGGGGGGTGCCGATCGCGGCGTTTTACTGCAAGAGCTGCGGCGACGTCATGGCGGACGGCCGCGTCATGCACCACGTGGCCGACCTCTTCACCGAGCACGGCTCCGACATCTGGTACGACTGGGACACCGCCGCCTTCCTGCCGGAGGGGACCGTTTGCCCCTCCTGCGGCAAGGCCGAGTTCGACAAGGAAACCGACATCCTCGACGTCTGGTTCGACTCCGGCGTGTCCCATGCGGCGGTGCTTGAGCTCCGCCCCAACCTGGGAAGCCCGGCCGACATGTACCTGGAGGGGAGCGACCAGCACCGTGGCTGGTTCCATTCCTCGCTGCTCTCCTCGGTCGGCACCCGCGGCAGGGCGCCCTACAAGAACGTGCTGACCCACGGCTTCGTCATGGACGGCTCCGGCCGCAAGATGAGCAAGTCGGTCGGAAACGTGGTCGCTCCCGAGGACGTCATCAAGAAGTTCGGCGCCGACGTGCTGCGGCTCTGGGTAGCCGCCCAGGACTACCGCGAGGACCTGCGCATCTCCCAGGAGATCCTGACCCGGCTTTCCGAGAGCTACCGCCGCATCAGGAACACCTGCCGCTACATCCTCGGCAACATCCACGATTTCGATCCGGCGAGCGACACCGTGGCGTACGCCGACATGCCGGAGATCGACCGCTGGGCCATGCACCAGCTGGAGCTTCTCAAGGAAAAGGTGCTCGCCTCCTACAACGACTGCGAGTTCCACATCCTGTACCACGCGGTGAATGGTTTCTGCACCGTCGAGATGAGCTCCTTCTACCTCGACATCCTGAAGGACCGGGTCTACACCTCCAAGGGCTCCTCGCTGGCCAGGAGAAGCGCCCAGACGGTCATGTACACCATCCTGGACAACCTGGTCCGGATGGTGGCGCCGGTGCTCTCCTTCACCTCCGAAGAGGTCTGGGCCGTCATGCCGGGAGAGCGGGAGGCGAGCGTGCACCTGGCGCTCTTCCCGGCGTTCACCCCGGAATGCAAGGATGATGCTCTGGCCGCGCGCTGGGAAAAGGTGATGAAGGTCCGCGGCGAGGTTTCCAAGGCGCTCGAGCTTGCCCGGGTCAAGAAGGTGATCGGCCACTCCCTCGACGCGGCGGTCGCCATCAAGGCCTCCGGCGAGACGGCCGAGCTGCTCCGTGAGTTCGAGGGTGAATTGGCAGGTATCTTCATCGTTTCCAAGGCGGAGCTTGCCGATGAGCTTTCGGGCGACGTGTACCGGACGGAAGGGGGCGAGGCGCTGGAGATCCTGGTGAGCGCCGCACCGGGAGTCAAGTGCGAGCGTTGCTGGTGCTACGATGAGGAGATCGGGCAGGATGCGGAGCACCCGACCCTCTGCCCGAAGTGCCTGGCGGCGGTTAAAAACTAGAAACCAGGGGCCGGGGGCCGGGGGGGAGGGGCTGGTTCTTCCAGTCTCTAGCCCCTAGTCGCCACCCCCTGGACACAGGATACTTCCTATGACATTCAGATATCGGATACTGCTGGCCGTCTCGGTGCTCGTGCTGGCCCTGGACCAGGTGACCAAGCTCTACATCGACCGGAGCATGGCGCTGCACAACTCCATCACCGTGGTCGAGCGGTTCTTCAACATCACCTACCTGCGCAACAAGGGGGCGGCGTTCGGGATCCTGGCCAGCTCGACCTACCGGCTCCCCTTTTTCATCCTGGTCTCGCTGGTCGCGGCCTGCGTCATCTTCGTCGTCATCAAGCGGCTGCGGGATGACCAGAAGCTGGCCGCGCTCTCGCTGTCGCTGATCTTCTCCGGTGCGCTCGGCAACCTGATCGACCGGATACGGCTCGGCGAGGTGATCGACTTCCTGGACGTCCACTGGTACGACCACCACTGGCCCGCCTTCAACATAGCCGACTCCGCCATCTGCGTCGGGGTGTTCCTCCTGGCAATCGACATGTATCTCGAGGAGCGCGGGGCGCGCTAAGAGTCGGTCGATCTGGTAAAAAACCATGTAGGGGCGACCCGGCGGGTCGCCCTGCCTTTTATTTCCGGTTCCTCCCTGCAAATTTCCCGGCCGGCCCTGGCAACAGAAAAGGGCGACCCACCGGTCGCCCCTGCGCATTGCGCTGAATGTCAGGCTGCGACGCATGATTCAGTCGTTAAGCTCAGTTCGTAGCAGCTCGCGCAACTCGGTGGGGAGGCGCTGCGCCCGCATCCCCGCCCCGACGCAGGCAAGCGTTACCCGCGCCTCCACCAGGAGCCTGCCGTCCGCCTTGCGGAGCACCTTCTGCCCCGCGACGAACGAACTGTTCTTCACCGCGAGGATGCTGGTCTCCACCTCCAATAGGTCGTCCAGGCGCGCCGGGGAGCGGTAGTTCAGCTCCATGGCCACCACCGGAAAGATGATCCCCTCGTCGTGCATGGCCTGCACCGAGAGCCCGCGCTCCCGCAGGAACTCGGTCCTGCCCCGTTCCATGTAGCGCAGGTAGTTGGCATGGTAGACCACCCCTCCCGCATCGGTATCCTCGTAGTAGATCCTCACTTCCATCACTGCCCCCCTCCGAGCACCTTTTCGTAGACCGCCCGGACCGCGGAGGTGACCCTCTCGTAGTCCGCCATCAGCGCCTCGCCCGGGTTCTTCAGCAGCGCGTCGTAGCCGAGCCTGCGGGCCAGCTTGTTGAGGTACTTGAGCGGGCCGCCCAGGTCGTTCATGGAGTAGTCGTGGATGAGGCGCAGGCGGTTTTCCAGGCGGCGCAGGAACCGGTACCCCTCGGAAAGCGCCTGGTAGTCGTCCTCGGCAAGGATGCCGAGCCGCCGCATCGCCTCCAGCGCGCCGAGCGTGTTGCAGTTCCTGAGCTCCGGGTACTCGATCCCGTGGCCTAACTGCAGGTACTGGACCGTGAACTCCACGTCCACCATGCCGCCCCGCCCGGTCTTTATGTTGTAGCTTCCGGTGGTCTCCTTGGCCAGTTCCGTCTCCATGCGCATGCGCAGGCGGTGGATCTCGCCGCGCACCGTCCGGTCGGCGCCGGCCCCGTAGACGGCGCGCTCGATCACCTGCTCGACCGCGCTCCTGAGCCCCGGCGCGCCGTAGGTGACCCGCGCCTTGGTGAGCGCCTGGCGCTCCCAGATCTGGGACTCGGTGCCATGGTAGCCCTGGAACGATTCCAGCGAGGTGACCAGGGGACCGGCGTTCCCCGAGGGGCGCAGCCGCGTGTCTATCTTGTAGACGTACCCCTCGCGGGTCTGGGTGGTCAGGACCATGATGATCTTCTGCCCCAGCTTGGCGAAGTACTCGCGGTTGCTGATGCTCTTCTCGCCGTCCGTCATCCCCTGGCCGTCGTAGATGTAGATGATGTCGAGGTCTGAGTGGTAGTTGAGCTCGAACCCGCCCAGCTTCCCCATGGCGACGATGGCGAACGAGGCCTCGCGGGTGGAGCCGTCCTCCTGCAGGACCTGCGGGCGCCCGAAGCGGGAGAGCTCCCCGGTCGCCATGCAGCAGGCGGCGTCCAGGCAGACCTCGGCCAGGTTGGTGAGCTGCAGGGCGACCTCGGGCTGCCCCATCTTGCCGTGGATGTCGTTCATGCCGATGCGCAGGAACTCCTCGTGCCGGTAGCGCCGCATGGCGTCGAGCTGCTCCTCGAAGCCGTCCGCCTGGGTGAGCACGGTGTCGAGCTCCGCCGCCATGGTGGCTCGCTCCTTCTGCAGGTAGGCGTAGCCGCGGGTGATCATGCTGTCCAAAAGCTCCGGGTGCCCGATGAAGATCTTGGAGAGGAACTCGGACATGCCGAACATCGAGGTGAGCAGCTTCAGGATGTCGCGGTTCTCGGCCAGGAGCGCATAGAAGGAGGAGCGGGTCCTGATGGCGGAGAGGAAGCGCTCCAGGTTGGCCAGCGCCAGGTCCGGGTCCGGCGAGGAGAAGACCTCCTGCAGGAAGAGCGGCGCTATCTTCTCCAGGGTCCTCCTGCCGCGCTCGGTCAGGTTCAGCTTCGGGGGGCCGTCGCGCAGGACCAGGAGGTTGTCGTAGGCGGTGTCCGGATGCTCGAAGCGGCGCTCGGCCAGCATGTCCTTGATCAGGTCCGGGTCCGCGCTGGCATCGAAGAAGAAGTAGACCTCGGGAAGCACCTCTTCCTTGATCCGCTCGTCGCGCGACAGGAAAAGGTCGCCGTAGATCGCTGAGACGCTCCTTCTGTGCGCCTCGAGGGTCTCGGCGAAACGCTCGGCGCCGTCCGGCCTGAGGAACCCGCAGCGCCTTGCCAGTGCGCGCATCTCGTCTTCCTTTCTCGGC
>DATCHY010000404.1:0-3432 GCA_036508065.1 Geomonas sp.
CAGCGGCACGACTCCTGTTTCACGCGGCAGCGCACCCTTGGTTTCCATCGCTTCCCCCTGTGCCGGCCAAACTGCAGTACAGGCCGCGATTGCCACGACCATCGGGGCTATCCGCACCAGCAACCATTTCATGCTTTTTTGCCTCCTCAGCGCCAAGCCCCTCGCTGTCGTCACTGCGTCGCCTCCGGTTACTACTGAAATGGGAGGCTCCTGCCCCGAAACCTACTGTCCCCAAAGGGCAGTGACACCATCGATAGCATACTGGACGGCGATAAAAGCCATGAGAAGCCCGACAATTCGCGAGATGACTTTCATGCCGAGAGCGCCTATGAGCCTGGCCAACTCGTCCGCCCAGTGAAGAAGCAGATAGACAACGGCAAATACAATAGCGGCTCCCACCACGAGTACGGCATAGGAAAGCATGCTGTTCGCGCGACCGGCATATAGCAGGGTGGTGGCAATGGCTCCCGGTCCGGCAAGAAGCGGGAACGCAAGTGGTGTAACCGATACGTCCTTCTTCTCTTCGGCAAGGCGCTCCTCCGGGGTGCTCGTCTCCGTCCCGGTAGTTTTGCCATAGAGGAGCTCAAGCGAGATGATGAAAAGAAGAATCCCCCCGCCGATCTGGACTGCCGGACGCTTGATGCCGAAATAGCCGATGACGTAAGACCCGGCCAGGATAAAGAAGACGATAATAAGACAGGCAATCATGCAGCTCCGGCGGGCCAGGACCCGACGTTCGGGCCTCGTCTTCCTCGGGGTGATGGCAAGGAAAACCGGGATGCCGGCAAGAGGATCGACAATAATGAAGAGCTGGAGGACGAAGATGGCTAACAGCTCCAGGTAATGTGTCATGTTTCCCCTCATTGGCCGACAGCTCGCTTCGGTAATCTCCCTGCCACGGGGGCTGTCGGCCTGAAGACGAAAACCCCCTACGGAAAGAAGTTTCCCGCAAAAAACCGGATGTACAAGCTTAATAATGAAGGCGTGGTGCGCGGGAAGATCGTGCCGAAGGTCGTACAAAACAGTCATCATTTAACCCAGCGCGGGCTGGTCAGCTCGATCTGCCAGACCGGTCCCTCGGGGTAGAGCGGCCCCTCGAACCGGATAAAAGCGGGCACCTCGGCGGTCATGATCCAGAGATGGTTGTCAGGCGGCAGGCGGCCGAGCAGCGCGGCGGGGATCTTGAGCCCGAGGCTGAGCCTGGGCTTGAGGACATAGTGGACCACCGCCTTCGTGAGGCCGCCGACCAGCACCTTGTTCTCGCCCGTGGGAGCCAGGTCGAGCCCTATGAGCCGGGGAGCGGGGGTGAAGGCCACCATGTGGATGCTCTCCCCGGCGCCCGCGCGGAGGTTCTTGGCGATAATGGGAACCATGCCGTTGTAGAGGTCCGGCGGCATGTCGAGCTTCCCCTCATGCACCTTCTCCCGGCCGTCCTTGTGGTCCTTGATCTGCACCCGGTACTTCCCGGAGGCCCTGTCCAGCGACGCCTTCATGTCCTGGCTGAATGCAGGCCCCTTCTGCACCAGGCGGTAGCTCTGCATGGTAAAGGTGGGTTGTTGGGTGAAGACCACCGTCTCGTCGAACAGCGAGCCATCCTTGAAATAGAAAACGGTGCGCGTCTCCACCTCGGCGCCTCGCTTTACCTGAAGAAAATCGCCCGATGCGAGAAGGGCACCCTCGCTGGAATTCAGCACCAGAAAACCGCGCACGATACCTTCGGCAAAGCGCACCGGAACAGGGGCCGCCGCGCCGGAACGCGGCCAGAGCAGCATGGCCGCCAGGAGCAGCAGGCCCGGCAGGGACCCTCTGCTGGAAAGAAACCGAACAAACGGTCTCCGCAGGCGTGGTTCGGCTTTAGCATAGCAGCCGAATAAGCTTCTCAAGATAGCGCCCCCATCCATGCCGTACTCCTCCGCTCGGGTTCCGCTTTTCCTCCTAACTCTACTGGCTGGGACCGCAATTGCAAAGAGCCGGTGCCATTTCCTCGGGCGAATTGACCTCACTGGGTAGTCAATTATAATTCACTGGTGTTTTTGGCAGCATCCAGCGGAGGGGGAGCTGCGGAGACTTTCCTTGCCTCGCCTTAATGCAGTTCTGCTGCAGCTTTTGGGAGGCGTGCTCTGGCACCGGTAGGAAATTGAGAAACTAAAGGGGAGAAATCTAAATGGGAAAATATGCGGTTATTATCGGCTTGCTGCTGCTGTTCGTCTCACTAGAGGCAAGGGGGGAGGTTGTAGATTTGCGGGATTCCGGAATGCCCCGGTCAGACTGGTTGGAGAGGCAGGATGAAGACGCCTGTGACTGCTGCCAAAAGTGCAAGGCTGCCAGGAGGCCGATTCAGCCTGAAGAGCAAGAACTCCCGGCCGAAAAGAACGGCTGCGAGGATTGTTGCAAACGGTGCGGTAGACCAATGCCGCCAGCCCCGGAAGAGATTCCTCCTGAGATCATAAAAGATACGCCTGCGCGGTGACAGGAAGCACAGCGATTGGTGCTAATCTACAGCCAACCGATACCGGAGCGGCATTCCTGCCGCGGGTGTCGCGCCCTGGAGGAGGCCCCCAATAGGTATTTCTCTTCACGCCGCTCGGTCACGCAGCCTGGATATCCGTCTGTCTATCTCCCGTCCAGCAGCCGGTAGCCGTTCAGGTCGGCCAATTCCTTCACCAGCGGATCGAGGTCCCGGTCGGTCACGAAGAGATTGCGGTCGCCGTTTCGGTTGTCGCGGATCATGGCTCCGGACATGCGGACGCCGTAACCTACATTGCGCACCGGCCAGAGGTCGTGCTCTCCGTACCTGCCCGGGATGTGCAGGCGCGACAGCACCTTGTCGGCGATGCTGTGGAAGTCATCCCCCTCCTGGAGCATGATGACCCGGTACCCTTTGGTCTCAAGGAGGCGGATCAGGGTGTAGTTGACCGGGTCGCCGTTGAAGAGTGCGACCACGTAGCGCTGGCCGTGGTCTTCAAAGTACCGGTCGACCGGCACGTCGAGTCGGACGCCGATATGCTCCTGGGCATAGAGGTCTATGCTTTTCCCCGTTTCAAAGGGGACGGAAAGCGCATCCAGAAACGAGTCGAGAATCTTTTTCGGCTCTTTTCCGGTGACCTGGTACAGCAGATCGCCGGCCCCGCTCCCCCCCTGGTAGGAAGGATTTCCCGCCTCTACCACCCGGAACCCGTTCCCCGCAAGCAGCCTGACCAGCCCGTCCGGCGTGGCTCTGCGGTTCTCGGACACGTTCAGCAGGGCAACGTCCTGCCGCAGCAGGCTGTCGGGACTCTTCTCGATCTTGAAATCGGCGTGCACCGTGATCTTGGGATCGGTGCCGAAATCTACCGAGAAATCCTCCTCGAAGGAATAGAACTGCGCCGCGGTCAGCAGGGAACGGTAGAATCTCTGCCGGTTGCCGGGGTTCTCGGAAACGATCCTGACCTG
>DATCHY010000405.1:0-3267 GCA_036508065.1 Geomonas sp.
ACGGTCAGCCTGTTTGCCTGCACGACCCGCGCGTCGGCGGGTACCTTATCCCCCTCCCGCAGCAGGACCAGGTCCCCCGGCACAATCTCCGCGGCATCGATCTCCAGCTCGGCCCCGTTCCTGATCACGGCCACCCGGAAGGGTAGCATCTTGCGGAGTTCCTCGATCGCCTTTTCGGTGCGGTACTCCTGGACAAAGGTGAAAATGGCGTTGATGAAGATGACTGCCAGGATTGCCATGCCGAGGCGCAGGAGTCCTTCGCCGGGATGGAGGTATTCGGACAGCAAGCAAAGGGCGGCGGCAAACCAGAGCAAAAGGGCCAGGAAGTGGGTGAACTGGGACGCGAGGCGCGAAAGCATGGAGCGGGCCTGCACCTCATGAATCTCGTTTAGCCCGTACTCGCCACGTCGTCGCGCGGCCTCTTCAGTCGTGATCCCCTGGGGGGTGCTGAGCAGAGTGGAAAATACTTCGTCGTGGGAAAGGGCCTGGATTCTCATGGCCGTTCAGCGCGCTGCCCGGAACAGGATGGCGTTGCAGGGGGGCTGATGCATGACATCACCGGCAGGATTGCCGAAGAACAGCCTTCGCAGTACCCCGCGCTCACTGGCGCCAAGGACGATCAGGTCGTTGTGGCGGGTGATCGCTTCCACCGTGATGGATTTGCCGATCTCCCCCCTGCCGCTTCGCTCCAGCACCGTAACCTGTTGCTGCTCCAGATGTTTGCGAAACTGGGTGATGTCGTCAGGCATCCCCCTGGCGTCACGCTCTGCCGACATATGGAACAGCGTGACCTGCGCATGGAAGCTCTTGGCCAACTCGGTGATAAACATCAAGCGGCGCTCCATGTCGCCGGAGATCCTTCCCAGCGGCATCAGAATATGCCTGGGGTGCGGTTTTGCCATGTGAACGACCCGCATGATCGAGAGGTCAGACCTGACGGTCCGCAGCAGGTGATGGACCGTATGCCGCTGCAGGGTGGCTCCGTAGCGTTCATACGGCGTCAGGGGATAAAATACCAGATCGGCTTTTTCCGCCTGCACCCGTATGGGCAGCAGCT
Organism: Geomonas sp.; assembly: GCA_036508065.1. Taxonomy (GTDB): domain Bacteria; phylum Desulfobacterota; class Desulfuromonadia; order Geobacterales; family Geobacteraceae; genus Geomonas. The sequence continues at coordinate 1,058 of DATCHY010000405.1, forward strand.
TATTGATATTGCCGACATCGGTTATCCGGGTCACGGGGATGTCCAGTTCAAAGGCGACAGTGAAGAGATGATCCAGATGCCGATCGGTGTGGAGGATTATGGTCTCGCTACTCCTCTCTGCATGGGCGGCATACAGCACAAGCTCTGCGTTGCATGCCGCCGCAAGCGAGATGGCATAGCGCGCTATGACGGTGGATGCGGTGTGCTCGGTGACGACTGAAAATATCTTGTGGTAGCTCATGGCAGTCGGGTGACGCAGTTGGAACCGGAGCGGCCCGGACTGCGTTGTCTCCTTTCTGTGATCTGGGACTTATGGGGCCGGGGGGATTTCCTAGGTAGAGACGCATTGCATGCGTCTCGGGTTTCGTTGCATGCGTCTCGGGTTTCATCGCCGCCGGACCATGTCGGCAAAGTTTGCGGCGCAGACGCATGCAATGCGTACCTACCTGTTGGGCAAAGAAGCCGTGCACAATGACATCCTACAATACCATGCGGCTCATGCCGGTCAAGATATCGGCCTGACGTTTGCTGCGGGTTCCGCGCCAGCTGTATCAGTCGCCGGTCAGGAACTGGTACCGGAGCTGACACAGGAGCCCCGGCCGTTTGAGACAGAGGGGCTCTCTTCCTCCCACCGTCGAATGAGGCCCACCGCAGATTGACAGAGATGGCGCACCCAGTTCTGTGCTATGCTTGCACGCTGAGAAAGAGGAGACTGCTTTGGCGGATTTCAAAGGTAATAATTCGAGCGCCGAGCGCAATGGCGCAGTGCGGCGGCTCACGAGCCTGCTCCCCATACTTACCTGGCTACCCCAGTACCGTTCGCCGCGGCTTTTGCACGACATCTTTGCCGGGGTCACCCTGGCCGCGTATGCCGTTCCGGTAGCGATGGCCTACTCGGTCCTCGCCGGGCTCACCCCTCAGGTCGGTCTTTACTGCTACATCGGCAGCGGCATCGTCTATGCGCTCTTCGCCTCGTCCCGCCACCTGGCGATCGGTCCCACCGCGGCCATCTCGGTGATGGTTGCCAGCGTCGTGGGATCCATGGCGGGCGGAGACGCCTCGCTCTACGCCTCCATCGCCGCGGCGACGGCCGGTCTGGTTGCCCTGCTCTGCTTTCTCGCCTGGGCGCTACGGCTCAGCTCGTTTGTCAACTTCATCTCCGAAACCATCCTGATCGGCTTCAAGGCCGGCGCGGCAGTGAGCATCGCGGTAACGCAGCTGCCCAAGCTGTTCGGAGTCCCGGGTGGAGGCGATCATTTCTTCCAGCGCTGCGTCCTGCTCCTTGGGCAGCTGGGGGATACCCGGCCGACCGTTCTTTTGATCGGCGCCTGCTCGCTCGCAGTACTTTTCGCCGGAGACCGTTTCTACCCAAGACGTCCGTTCGCGCTGCTGGTGGTGGTCCTCTCCACGGCCCTGGTTTCGTTCTTCGGTCTGGCGGACCACGGTGTCCAGGTCGTCGGCGCCATACCGGTGGGACTTCCCCAATTCGGCATCCCCCGAGTCGCAATGGAGCACATGGAGGGAATCCTGGAGCTGGCCTTCGCCTGTTTCCTGCTCTCCTACGTGGAGAGCATCGCCGCGGCTCGGACCTTCGCGGCCAAGCACGGCTACTCCATAGACTCGCGCCAGGAGCTGCTCGGCCTCGGCGCGGCAAACTTGGTGGCAGCCCTCGGGCAGGGTTACCCGGTGGCGGGCGGCCTGTCGCAATCGGCAGTCAACGAAGGAGCCGGCGCACGCACGCCGCTGTCGCTCTTTTTCGCATCGATCACCCTGACCCTGGTGCTCTTCCTCCTGACCGGCCTGCTGCAAAACCTCCCGCAGGCGGTTCTTGCCGCCGTCGTCATCGTCGCGGTTTCCCGTTTCATCAAAATTTCCGAATTCAAAGCGCTCTGGCGCATCAGCCCGATCGAGTTCAACGTGGCGCTGGTCGCCTTTCTCGGCGTGCTGCTGCTCGGCATCCTCAAAGGAGTGACCATCTCGGCGGTGGCGTCGATCCTCTTCCTGCTGCGCTTCATGGCCAGGCCGCACGTCGCCATCCTGGGCCGCATTCCGGGCACCTCGCGGTTTTCCGACCGGGCCCGGCATCCCGACAACGAGCTGTACCCGGGGCTGTTCCTGTTCCGCGTGGAGGCGCCGCTTCTCTATTTCAACGTGGAGACCATCGAGAAGACCGTACGCGACACCATCCACGCCTCGCCAGCGCCCGTGAG
>DATCHY010000406.1:0-3495 GCA_036508065.1 Geomonas sp.
GGGAAGAGGCCGAAGTCGAGCAGTGTGCCTTGCCAGTCGGTGAGGCTGCCTGACGGAGGGAGATCGGCGCGGACTGGATACAAAAAAAGGTGGCCCACCAGCAGGTGGTCCACCTTTTTTTTGCGGGCTACACTTGTCGGGTCGAAATGGATCGCCCGTCAGTTGTGGCACTTCCCTCATCCGCCCCTTCGGGGCACCTTCTCCCGGAGGGCGAAGGGAACCCCTCGCCCTCCGGGAGAGGGGCAGGGGTGAGGGCGCCGCCATCTGCTCTACCCTTCCTCTCAGGCGGCGCGGCCCGTAGGGGCAAACAATCATTCGCCCAGTTATTTTTCCCTCCTTTCCCCCAATCAGGCCGGGAAATTCCGCAGCAGGTGCCCCTTGATGGTCGCCTCGAAATCGGCCTCGGTATCGCCGCGGTACACGAGCGACGAGCCGATCTCGGCCGCGAGTATGGCGAAAAGGTACTTGGGCGGCAGGTTCTTGATCCTGCCTGCGTACTTGGGCTCCTCCCGCAGCATCCGGGGGAGGTGGGACAGGATCGCCCTGCGGTAGATCGGCTGCAGGCAGAGGTGCGGCCGGTTCTGAAAGAAGCCGAAGATGGTCGCGTAATGGGCATTGATCTCGCCGCTCAGGGCGTCGGAGATCTCCGTGCAGATAAGCGCGGGGTTCTCCCGGCGCCGCTTCAGTATCAGCCTCGCCTCGTCCGCCGCCCGCTTTTCCAGGATCTCGAGGACGTCCCGCACGTAACGCTCCTTCTCGGCCAGAAACTCCGCCTCGGTCAAGAGCAGGTTGGCGATGATCTCGTAGGAGGAGGAGATGACGCCGCACTTGTTGGCGGAGGCGTCGCGCATGATGATCACCCCCCGTTTCTGCAGCTGGAGCCTTGCCTCGGGGGTGATGAAGGAGTTGGCCCCCTCGACGATCGCCGCCGCGGACGGGGTCCGGTCCGGCAGCAGATAGCTCTCCCAGTTGTCCTTGTCGATGGTCTCGGGCCTGCCGCCTGCCGGTATGAAGAGGTCCGCCTGCACCGTGAACGGGAGGCTCGCGTAGGCGCGGGAGAACTCGTCCGTGGAGATCCACTCCTCGACCAGCCCCTCCGGGGTGCGGGTCACCTTCCGGAACAGCTCGCGCAGCCCCTCCCGCCGGCTGCCGCTTCTAAAGATCATGAAGCCCCCTGGGTTCAGCGCCTCGGGGTTGAAAGCGTCCAGATCCTCTTTCAGCACGATGCGGGAGAGTTCCTCGCTGTCGGCCCCCGCAGGGTCGCAAAGTGCCGCCGTCCCGTCCAGGATGAGCCGGATGGCGACGTTGGGGGAGCGCTCCAGGAGGATGCGCATGGCGTTTCCCGCCACGTCCCCGTTGGTGCCGCCGGTGAACTTGACGCTGAACGGGTCGCGGTAGATGTCTAGCCCGAGCTCCGCCATGGTTATCTCGGCGAATTTCACCACGCCGGCGGAGGTGACGCCGTACTCCTTGTGGTTGATGCCGACCTCCTTGCTGGACATGATGCCGATACCTAGGATGTAGCCGCGCCGCTTCGAGATGCGCGCGATGTTCTCGATCATCGAGTCGTGCATGTTCTCGTCCGGGCCGAGCTCGATCGCCTCGTCCTCCCGGTAGTAGTCGACCACGCTCGTCAGCTTCGCGACCCCGCCCGCGGTGACGAAGATGTCCAGGAAGGCGTTGGTGACGCCGTGCTGCAGCTTGTAGAGGCGCCAGTTCTCCATCTCGCGCTCCCCGCTGCGCTGCAGGTCGGCCGCGTCCAGGATCAGCACCAGCTTGGAGCCCCCCTCGTAGATGTCCTTGTTCTTCAGGTGCTGGGTGTGGGCCAGGACGAAGTTCTCCCGGAAGATCGTGTTGGCGTTGGTGATGAAGTCGTCCGTGTTGCGCGAGATAACGGTGCGCCAGCCGCCCCGGGCGATGTCGGAGAAGCCGATGTGGTAGCCGAATCCGAAGCGGCTGAAGAAGAAGGTGACCCGGAAGGGCGTCACCTGCGGCAGGTCGGAGGTGAACTCGGCGCCGAGCTCGGTGAGATAACAGGGATCGAGCCGGAAGGCGAGCGCCTGCTTTTCCAGGACGAAGAAGTTGGTCTTCAGGGTGCGCGTGATGAAGAGCAGGCAGCAGCGATAAATGGCGCGGCGCACCTCGTCCAGGTAGCGGTGCCCGGTGTTGTATCCCTCCACGGCACTGGTGGTCTCCTCCAGGACCGCGGCGTAGAGCGGGTGGCGCTCGGCAATCTCCGGGTCGAAGCGGGCCCTGAACAGCTTCACAAGCTGCAGCGCTATTTCCGGGTGCGAATGGAAGGCGCTCTGCACGTCGTCCAGGCCGAACCGGTCCGGCCGGTTGTGGGCCAGGTTGGTATGGCAAAAGGCGATGAAGGCGTTGCAGAGCGAGGCCTCCTCGCCGGTCATGACGCCAGTGGTGACGAACTCCCGGTAGGCGTACCCCTTGGTGGCGATGATCTGGGTGTTGTAGAGCTCCTGCTGCAGCCTGGCGTAAAGCTCGGAGCCGGGCTCGAGGATCTCTCCCGAGCGCCTCCTGACGTAGAAGGTGCCGAGGAAGTAGGGATGGACGCCGTTGGAAATGGTGAGGCAGTAGGCCCGGTTGACGCCCAGGTCGAGGCGGTTGAAGACCTCCATCAGCTGCAGCAGGAACTCCTTCTGTGGCGGGTTGCCGACCGCGAAATGGACCCGGGACTCCTTGGGGTTCGGGGTCTGTTCCACGTACAGGTAGAGGCCGCCGCTTCTGCCCGCCTTCTGCTGCAGCTGGAGCACCTGGGCCACCCGCAGCGGCGAGGAGACTCTGACGTAGCTTTCGTTGTTGAGCCAGAGGACGGACAGCAGACGGTCGAATTCCTTCATGTCGAATTCGGGGTAGCTGCGCTTGAGCTCGGCGGCGATCTTGCGGGAAAGCGGCGCGGGGATTTCGACCCCCTTCCAGTCGAGGACTTCCTCGTTCCTTTTCCTGTCGAACTCGAAGCGCTGAATTTCAAGCGCCTGCTCCATGCCGGGGATCGCCCCTTCCGAATGGGTGATCATCGCGTAAGAGATCTCGCGGTCCTGGAAATGGCGCATCGTGTCGTACAGCGAGCCCGGCGCGTTCACGCGGGCGAGAATCAGCGTCTTGTCCCGGTCGGCGAGGATGAGGCGCCGGTTGGTATGCAGCGTCGCCAGTTCCCGCTCCAGAAGAACCAGGGCCTCGGGCTCATCCTGCATGGAGGAGAAGAAATATGGATTTATCTGTTCCCTGAGCCATTTACGGTTTTCCGCAAGCTCAACAGATGCGCTTCTTTTATCCGCTGCCGTGCCGCCCATGTGCTGTCCCCCTCTTCCTGCCAAGTAGTCCGTCCTGCGCAATAGTATAGCAATGGTTTCAGTATTTTCTGAGTCATTTTTAGAAACAACTGGAAAAAGAGGATTGCCTGGTAGGTAAACGGAGGATTGTCCGGTAGGGAAACGGATCAGGTAGAGACGCATTGCATGCGTCTCGGGATTCACC
>DATCHY010000407.1:0-3114 GCA_036508065.1 Geomonas sp.
ATGCCGCCGCAGGTGCGATCAGGAATGCGGACCGGTCCCTGGCGACCCTGGGCCAAAAACTTGACGCTCTGAAGGCGCCGCTCGAGACGATCGTGAAGAACTTCCCCCCCTTTTCCCCGCAAGACAAGGCCAGGATGAAGCTGCTGATGGACTACTCTTCTCTCCGAAAAGAGATAGATCAGCTGACCTTACCGCCCCCGCCGGATGTCGTCAAGGCCCGCAAGGCCCAGGCGCTCCCCGGCCCGCTCCCCATGGACGCCAATGACAGTCAAATTGCTGACCACGTGGCAAAACTTGACGCAACTGGCGCTGCCCTGAACGGCACGCGCGCCGGACTCGCCGCTGACACGGCGTCTCTGCTGCACGACGGGCGCTTCTTTGGCATGTTTTCCCGGACAAATGGCGCCCAAACCGGCCTTTTCGAGGTTCCCCTGACCGAATCCGGCGCGGAGCAGAAAAGTGCGCAAGTTGGCCGGCAATTTGCAAATGTAGTTAGCCAGGGAGTGACTGCTAACAGCTCCCAATTCCTGAAAGGGTTGAGCTAACTATGTCCCTAAAAATTACCTTGAAAAGCAACGAGCGGCTCGTCGTGGGCGGAGCCGTCGTCAGAAACGGCGGCAAGGGGACCGTTCTCTATATCGAGAACACCATCCCGATCCTGCGCGAGAAAGACATCCTGGGTGAGAAGGACGCGGATACCCCGTGCAAGCGCGTCTATTTCACCATCCAACTCATGTACATAGACGAGGCGAACGTCCCTCAGTACCGGTGTGCATACTCGGAACTGGCAGGCGAAATTCTGCGGGCGGCGCCGAGTACGGCCAGCTTCATCGAGCAGATAAGTGAGCGCGTCCTGGCTGAGAACTACTACCAGGCCTTGAAAACGGCACGGAATCTCATTGATTATGAAGAGGAGCTACTGAAAAATGCAAACTAACAACGCGATCAGAGAGTATGTCGGTATCCAGAAGGAGAGTATGTCGGGGCGCGAGCTGGAAGCATCGGTGCTGACCAAGGCTGGCCTCATGCTGAAATCCTGCCAGGAGAATTGGGAGGCTCCGGATCGGGAGTCGAGGCTATTGGATGCCATCAAGTTCAACCAGAAAGTCTGGAGTTTTTTCCAGGCGGAACTCTCGGAAGCGGGCAACCCGATGCCGAAGAAGTTGCGGGAGGACATCTTGAATCTGAGCCTTTTCGTGGACAAGAGGTTTTTTGAGATGATGGCGTACCCAGACCGTGAAAAGCTCTCCATCGTGATCGACATCAACTTCAACATCGCCGCCGGTCTTCGGACCAAAACGGACAGCGAAGCCTAACCGCAGCTGCCAGCCGTTTCAGCTGTACGGGAGGATCCGGTGCCTTTAGGGACCGGGTCCTCTTCTTTTTAGTTAAGATCTTGAGTGTGACTGCGGACAGGGGACTAGCAACTGCCAGTAGCTGATAGATTGGGGTGAACGGCTGTGGCGTGAACCCCAACACAGCATCGTCAGATCATGCGGAAAACTGCGACTAACACTCTCAGCCTTAACGACTCAACGACTCAACGACTTAACGACTTAACGACTCACCGCTTTTCACCCCTCTCCAGCATCCCTACGTAGGCCGCTTCCAATTCCCGTGTCACCCCCGCCCCATCCATGAGAGGCGAGAGCCGCATCCTCTCCCTCAGCCCAGCGCGCAGTTGCTGCAGTTTCCCGGCGTCCCGCGCCAGCTCACAGGCCATGACGACATACTGGCCGGTGGTTTGCGCAATCAGCGAGGCCATGCCGCAGTTGGTAAGAATACTCACCCCGGTGCGTGCCGCGTGCCTGGTGCCGGAGAGCGTCACCACCGGTACCCCCATCCAGAGCGCCTCGCAGCTCGTGGTGGTGCCGTTGTACGGAAAGGTGTCCAGGGCGATGTCGACCCTGCCGTACTGCGCCAGATGCTCGGCGGGGGAGGCGTTGCCCGGTTGCAGCTCGATGCGCTCCGCTGCCACCCCTTCCCCGCGGAACCGCTCGAGGATGCGGGCGCAGACCTCCGGGTCCGCAAGCGGGCTGCATCTCATAAGAAGGCGGGAGTCGGGAACCGCAAGCAGCACGCGGGCCCAGAGGGTGATCACCTCGGGCGTCACCTTGGCCAGATTGTTGAACGAGCCGAAGGTGACCCGGCCGGCGGCAAGGAGCGGCAGTGCCTCGACCGCGGGGGAGGACTCCGGCGGGAGGTAGCAGCAGAAGCTTCGCGGCAACCGGACCAGCTGTTCGCTGTGGAACTGTTCCGTGGTTCCCGGCGGATCGGCGAGGCGGTCCGTGATCCGGAAGTCCATCTCCGGCAGTCCGGTGGTATCCGGGTAGCCGATCCAGGTCGCCTGCAGCGGCGCGGGTTTGAGGGCCATGAGCGGGAGCCTGTTGCCGGAGGTGTGCCCTGCCAGATCTACCAGGATGTCGATCCCGTCCGCAGCGATCAAGCGTGCCGCCTCCTCGTCGCCGACCTGGCAGATGTCCCGCCACCCCTCGGCAAGGCCCATCAGCCGCTCCGTTGTCCCGTCCGGTCGTGCGAGGTTCGCGTAGCAGTGAACCTCGAAGCGGCTTTTGTCGTGATGGGACAGGATCGGTTCGATGAAGCTGGCGACGGCATGGCTGCGGAAGTCCGGCGAGAGGTAGCCGATCCTGATGCGGCGCCCCGAGGCTGGTTCGGAAGCGCGGCAGGGCAGGGCCGCACCGGGGCGAAGCGCCCTTTGCCCGGCAGCGGCCAGGTGCCCGTCGAAGATCTGCCGGTCCGTGAACTGCGGGGAGTAGTGCAGGGCGAAGATGAGATTCTGCTGCGCGTCGAGGTGCTCCGGGTCGAGGCGCAGCACCTCACGGTAGGCAGCTATGGCCTCCAGGCTTCTCCCTTGGAACTGCAGGACGTTGGCGAGGTTGTACCTGAGGCGCACGACGCCCGGCTGCACCCTGAGCGCCTCCTCCAGTTGCCTCTCGGCATCGCTGAGCCTGCCGTGGTTCTTGAGCAGGAGGGCCAGGTTGATCTGCGCGTCCTGGTAGCACGGGTCGATGCGAACCGCCTCCCGGTAGCAGGAGGCGGCCTCCTCGTGCCGGCCTAGCCGCTCGAGCACGACTCCGAGTCCGTTCAGCGACT
>DATCHY010000408.1:0-9703 GCA_036508065.1 Geomonas sp.
GTGCCAGAGGTGCCCCCGAGGCCGGGAACCCCGCCCGCGGCGCCGGCGGGCGTGGGGTAGCGGGTGCAGATGAACTGCCATTCGTTGTACTTCTTCTTCCCCTCGAAGTCGGCAGGATACAGATCGAACGGGAAGTTCGCCTGCTTGATCGGCGCCGCCTCGCTGGTGCTGGCGACGCCGATGATCCTCTGACTGGCGTCCTTGACGGGGAACCACTCTTTCCCGGTGATCGGGTCGACCAGATTGGGACCCTTGTCAGTGCCTCTGAGATAGCGCTTCTTGCCGGCGCTCCCCGGGGCCTGGAGCAGGTCTTTGAGCTCGTTGAGCCTCGGGGCGTTGGGCTGGATGATGATTACCGGGGCCGGGACGGCGGGAGTGGTCCCGGCCGCCGTAGCGGCCCCGTAGGTGTTCTGGGTCATCCCATAGTAGCGCCGCATGGCGTCCCTGATCTGGGTGCCGCGGAAGATGAGTTCCACCTCCCGCTCCCTCTGCATCGTCGTGGTCCAGTACTCGGCCGCCTTGGAAAGCATGATGCCCATGATCACCACCATCACGAGCGCCGCGATGTAGGTCAGGCCGGCACTGGATCTGAGGGTCCTTGGTATCATTTCTTCCTCGAAACGATCTCCCTGGCCTGTTCCACGAGGGTCTCGGCGTTGAGCCCGAAATACTTCAAGAGCTCCTCGGACTTGCCGGAGGTACCGAACCTGTCGTAGATGCCGACTCTTTTCATGAGCGTGGGGCATTCCTCGGAGAGGAACTCGGCGACCGCTCCGCCCAGCCCCCCGACCACCGAGTGCTCCTCGGCGGTAATGATGGCGCCCGTCTCCTCGGCTGCCTGCAGCACAAGTTCCTTGTCCAGCGGCTTGATGGTCCCGATGTGCACGACGCGCGCGGAGATCCCCTCAGCCTTGAGACGCTCGGCCGCTATCACGGCCTGGGCGGTCATGAGGCCGGTGGTAATGAAGGTAAGATCCGAGCCCTCGACCAGCTGGCACCCCTTGCCGATCTCGAAGCGGTGTCCCGCCGGAAAGACGGTCGGCACCTTGTTGCGGCCGAGCCTGACGTAGACCGGCCCCTTGTAGGCTGCCGCAGCGCGGATGGCGCCCTTGGTCTCCTCGCCGTCGGCGGGAACGATGACCGTCATGTTCGGGATGGCGCGCATGATGGCGATGTCCTCCACCGACTGGTGGCTGCCGCCATCCTCGCCGACCGTGATGCCGCCGTGGGTGGCGACGATCTTCACGTTCGCCTTGGGATAGGCGACCGCCTGGCGGATCTGTTCCCAGGCCCGTCCCGCGGCGAATATGGCGAAGGTGGAGAGGAAGGGGATTTTGCCGACCGAGGCAAGCCCCGCCGCGGTGCCGACCATGTTGGCCTCGGCGATCCCCATCTGGAAAAAGCGCGCCGGGAATTTCTTGGCGAAGACGCCGGTCTTGGTGGAGCCGGAGAGGTCCGCGTCCAGCGCCACAATTTTATCGTTCTCGGCGCCGAGCTCCGCCAGCGTCTCCCCGTAAGCGTCCCTAGTTGCTATCATAATCGGTTCCTTTCGCTTATAGCATGCGTCTTTGTATGGAGAGGACAATCCAAGCTATCGGCCTCTTAGCTGATTGCGACAGCAGGCAATGCGTCTCTACGCCCCTGGCCTGGGCAGCACCCTGGCCGAAGCTGCCTCTAGTCCAAGCAGCCCAGGCACCTGAGCGCCTCGGGAAGCTCTGCGTCGCTCGGGGTGACGCCGTGGTAGGCGGCCTTGTTCTCGAAGAGATGGACCCCCTTCCCCTTCACGGTCTTCGCCACGATCGCGGTGGGGGCGCCCTTGTGCGCCTCGGCGGCGTCCAGCGCCGCGGCGATCTCGGCTATGTTGTGGCCGTCGATCTCTATCACGTGCCAGCCGAAGGCGCGGAACTTGTCCGTGATGGAGCCGACGTTCATCACCTTCTCAACGAAACCGTCGATCTGCAGCCCGTTGGCGTCGATCAGGGCGCACAGGTTGTCGCTCTTGTAGTGAGCCGCGGCCATCGCAGCCTCCCAGACCTGCCCCTCCTGCAACTCGCCGTCGCCCAGGACCGTGTAGACCCGGTTCTCCTTGCCGTCCAGCTTGAGGCCGAGGGCCATGCCGTTGGCCATGGAGAGACCCTGGCCGAGCGAACCGGTGCAGACGTCGACGCCCGGGGTCACCTTGCTGTCCGGGTGCCCCTGCAGGTGGCTTCCGAGGCGGCGCAGCGTCATCAGGTCCTCGGCCGGGAAATAGCCGGCCTCGGCAAGCGTCACGTAGAGCGCCGGGGCGGCATGCCCCTTGCTCAGCACGAAGCGGTCCCTCCCATCCCAGCCTGGCTCCTCGGGGTTGTGGCGCATCTTGTGGAAGTACAGGGTGCAAATCATGTCGATGGCGGAGAGCGAGCCCCCTGTGTGGCCGGACTGCGACTTGTGCAGGGTCCTCACGATGGCAACGCGCAGCCGCCTCGCCTTTTCTTCCAGCTCTGCAAACTTTTCTTTCACGGAATTTCCTTTCAGGATGGCGTTTATTTTTCTTCGCCCGTAATCAGGTAATCGAGGATTACCTCATCCAGGCTTCGCTTGGGGAGGGGTGCCGGCGGTTCATTGAGCGGCGGGATGACGGGGGCGGAGGGGAAGATCCGGGCATCGAACTCGCCCCCCTTCAGGCGCCGCATCATCTCCTTGTGCTGGTCTTTCATGATCGATTCTACTACCTGCTCCAACTGGTCCGCCTTGATGATGTCGGCGTAGCCCGTCTTCTTGGAGCAGAGGATGGTGCCGCCGCGGTAGAGCAGCGTGATGATATGGGGGTTGGCAACGCCGCTGTCCTCGGTCTGCACGTGGAACAGCTCACCCTTGTACCCGATGTTGTGATTGAAGCCTAGCACCATCGCCGATCACCTTCTACGCCAAATGGCGTATCCCTAGGCAAATTAGCACACAGGGCTCGGCGTTGCAAGCGATATTACGCGCCCCCCCGGTCAGCGCCGAGCAGGGAAAGCCTCTATTTTGCCAGCAGTTCCTTGATCCGGTCCACCGCTTCCATGGCGTCTTTGGCGTACAGATCGGCGCCGATCTCGCTGGCGTACTCCTGCGTCACCACGGCACCTCCCACCATGGTGAAAGTCTTCACCCCCTCCTGCTTCAAAAGGCGGACCACCTTCTCCATCTGCGCCATGGTTGTGGTCATGAGCGCCGAGAGGCCGACCGCGTCCACCCCGTGCTCGCGCGCCTGTTCCAGGATGCGCTGGGCCGGGACGTTCTTGCCCAGGTCGATCACCTCGAAGCCGTTGTTCTCCAGGAGCGTCACCAGGATGTTCTTGCCGATGTCGTGGATGTCCCCCTCGACGGTCGCCATCAGGATCTTCCCCAGGCTCACCAGGCCTCCGCCGGAGAGCTCCTGCTTCAGCCGGGTGAAGGCCGCCTTCATGGTCTCGGCCGAGAGCATCACCTGGGGGAGGAAGAAGGCGCCGCTCTGGAAGCGCCGCCCGACCTCCTCAAGCCCTTTGAGAAGCGCCTCGGAGCTGATTTCCATCGGGGTGAGCCCCTCGGCGAGCGCCCCCTCGACCAGCCCCACCACACCCTCGAGTTCGCCGTTTATCACCGCCTTGGCGAGTTGCCCCCTAACCCCTTCCGGCTCGGCGGCCGTCGAGACCGCGGACTCGGCCACGGCCCCCTTGTAGGCCGCGATGTAGGCGCCGGCGTTGGGGTCGCGCCCCAGAAGGACCATGGCGCTTCTCCAGGCGGCCATCATCGGCGCCTCCCTGGGGTTGACGATCGCCGCGGAAAGGCCCGCGGCCATCGCCATGGAGAAGAAGGTCGAGGAGATCAGCGGGCGGGCCGGAAGCCCGAAGGAGATGTTGCTGACGCCCAGCACCGTATTGAGCCCCAGTTGTTCCCGCACCAGCCGGACCGCCTCGAGGGCCACCAGCGCCCCGCTCGGTTCGGCGCTGACGGTGAGCGTGAGGCAGTCCAGCACCAGATCGCTCCGCTTGAGTCCGATCTGCTCGGCGCGCTCGGCGATCCGGGCGGCCACAGCGACCCTCCCCTGCGCCTGGGTGGGGATCCCCGCCTCGTCCAGCGTCAGGCAGACCAGGGCGGCGCCGTACTTCCTGGCCAGCGGGAGCACCTCGGCAAGGCTCTTCTCTTCGCCGTTCACCGAGTTGATCAGGACCTTGCCGTCCGCCGCCTTGAGGCCGCGCTCCAGCGCCTCGGGGGAGGAGGAGTCGAGCACCAGCGGGGTCTGCACCGAGCCGGAGACGCAGAATACCGCCCGCTCCATGGCGGCCGGTTCGTCGATCCCGGGGGCGCCCACGTTGACGTCGAGGAGCGTCGCGCCGAGCGCCGTCTGCTCCAGTGCCTCGCGCCGGATGTAGGAGACCTTCCCCTCCCGCAGTTCCTGGGAGTAGAGCTTCTTGCCGGTCGGGTTGATGCGCTCGCCGATGACAGCCACCGGTGCGGAGCCGCCGATCGCGGCGAAGGAGCCGCGGCTGGAAAGCCAGGTGGTGCCGTCGGGCGTTCCCTGCTCGAAGGGGCGCTGCCTGCCGGCAAGCGCCTGTTGCATGGCGGCGATATGAAGCGGGGTGGTGCCGCAGCAGCCGCCGATCACCCGCACCCCGAGCTCGATGAGCCGGTCGTGGTAGGCGGCCATCTCCTCGGGGGTGCCGGGGAAAACGGTCTTGCCGTCCTTGAGGACCGGGAGTCCCGCGTTCGCCTGGCAGATGAGCGGGAGCGTGGTCACGGACCGCATCGAGCGCAGTATCTCGTAGATCCCCTCCACACCGAGCCCGCAGTTGGAGCCGATCATGCTCGCGCCCACCGCCTCCAGGGTGATGGCAGCCGCCTCCGGGGGGGAGCCGAGCACGCTTCTCCCCTTCTCCTCGAAGGTGAGCATGGCGATGACCGGGATATCCTGGGAGAGTTCGCGGATGGCGATTACCGCGGCCCGGATCTCCTTGATGTCGAGGAAGGTCTCCAGCGTGATCAGGTCGCATCCGGCATCGATGAGTGCCGCGGCCTGCTCCCGGAAGATGTCTGCCGCCTGGTCGAAGCTTAAGTCCCCGACCGGTTCGACGAAGCGCCCGGTGGGGCCGATGGAGCCCGCCACGTAGGCGTTTTCCCCCGCGACCTCGCGGGCGATCCGGACCGCCTTCTCGTTGATCTCCGCGACCCGGTGGCCGAGCCCGTAGTGGGAAAGCTTTTCGTAGGAGCCGCCGAAGGTGTTGGTCACGATGATGTCGGCGCCGGCCGCCAGGTAGGCGGCGTGCACCCCGGCGACGATCTCCGGCGCCGTCAGGTTCAGTTCCTCGGGCGACTGGCCGGCCTTCAGGCCGCGCTCCTGCAGCATGGTTCCCATGGCGCCGTCAAGGACCAGCACCCGCTCTCTCATCGCCTGCATAAACGGCATCTTCATGATCAACCCCTTTGGAACTTGAAATATTGCATCAGCGGACGGAAAGTAAAAAGCAAAGGCTGACCACAGAGCAGACAGAGGAAAAGCTTGCATCCAGGACAGAGAGTAAAAGCCTGACCACAGAGGACACAGAGGAAAAGCTTGCACAGAGGACACAGAGGAAAAACGTTGCAAAGACAAGGCGATGACTAAACCGGTAAGGCTTTTTGTCTGGTTTTCCTCTGTGGCCGGCTCTTGATCTAGACTAAAAGGTTGATTTCCTCTGTGAACCTCATCTGTGCCTCTGTGTTCCTCTGTGGTTAAGCTCTAGATTCCTCTGTGGTTAAGCTCTAGATTCAACTGTGGTTAAGCTCTAGATTCAACTGTGGTCAAGCTCTAGATTTACTTTGTGCCTGGCGGGGCCGGCTCTTTCTTCTCCAGGCTGTAATCGGGGGGAAGCGGAGCCCTCAGATCGAGGTTCCCCTTGAGAGTCTCAAGCGGTGCGCCCGCGACGAGGAACTGCACCGCCTTGATCTGGGGGAAATTGACCGTTACGGTGTCGACGATCGAATAGGCGGCAACCATCTCGGCGGAACTCCCCGAAGGAATCCCCTCCAGGAGCTCCGGACCGAAATCTATCTCCGCCAGGTCCCCCTTGAGCCGCACCCCGAGGACGCTGGCGTTGGGGGGAAGCGTCGGGGCGTGGCTGCCGATCGGCCCGCGGATCAGCTCGGACACGACGTTCTCGACGCTCTCCTCGACGCTCTCCTCGATCTCGACCTCGCGCCCCTCGCGCACCAGCCCATCGCCGTCGGCCGAAGCGAAGAACAGGGTGACCACGACGGTCCCCGCGGGAGCTGCCTGCGGGGGAGGCTCGACCTTTCGGGTGGCCGTCTCGTACTTCCTGAACACGAGCGCGCCGACCACGACCGCGAACAGCAAGAAGGCGAGCAGCAGGATCCCCTTGGCATTGCTAGTATTCTTCTTCACCGACCCCTCCGTCCTGCAGCTCCTGCTCCTGCTCCAGGTTCACCTGGTAGACATCTCCCAGGCGCCCGCCCAGGAAACGGTTGCCCACCCTGATGAAGCCGGCCGGGATGTCGGTTACGTAGTAGTGATGGTTTCCCTGCTCCCCTTGCGGGCGCAGCAGCTGCCCCTCGCTGAGGATCTGCGCCACGGTCAGCGCGGTCTGCTCTGCGGAATCGACCAGGGTAACCCCGGGCCCCATCACCTCGGCGATGACCCCTTTCAGGATCGGGTAGTGGGTGCAGCCGAGCACCAGCGTGTCCACCCCCTGGTCCTTCAGCTCCCCCAGGTACATCCGGGCGGTGAGCCTCGCCACCTCGTTGTCCACCCACCCCTCCTCGGCAAGCGGGACAAAGAGCGGGCACGCCCGCGCCGCCACCTCGATTCCAGGGTTGATCCTCTTGATCGCCTTGGTGTAGGCGCTGCTCGCGACCGTCGCTTCTGTGCCGATCACCCCGACCTTGCCGCTCCTCGTTGCGGAGGCCGCGGCCCGGGCGCCCGGCTCGATGACGCCGACGACCGGGATGGAGAACTCCTTCTGCAGGGAGGCGAGCGCCACGGCCGAGGCGGTGTTGCAGGCGACCACCAGAAGCTTGATGTCCCGGCTCAAAAGGTAGCGGGCGATCTGGTGCGAGTAGCGGATCACCGTCTCCGGCGACTTGGTCCCGTAGGGCACCCTCGCCGTGTCCCCCAGATAGATGGTGTCCTCCTGGGGGAGGACCCGCACCACCTCCTTGAGGACGGTGAGCCCGCCCACGCCGGAGTCGAATATGCCGATTGCTTTCCAGGCCACGCTTGTTTTCTCCAGATACCACAAATAGGGACTTGTTAACCAACAGCCGGATAACGTCAAAACCTAGGTAGACCAAAATCTTTTCGCCGCAAAAACGCGCAAAAAATGCGCCCAAAGTCTTGCAAACAGTAGAGACGCATGGCATGCGTCTCAGCACTGTCGCAATATGCCAATACAGTTGTTCCCCCGCCGTGGCAGGAGACGCATGCCATGCGTCTCTACCTCCTCTGGAGTCAGGGGGAGGCGAAGAGCAGCACCAGCGGGACCGCCAGGAACACGGCGGGGAGCAGGTTTCCCACCGGGAGCCTCTTGATCCCCAAAAGGTCCAGGGAGATCGCGACGATCAGAAGCCCCCCAACCGCGTTCATCTCCTGCACCACCGAAGCGGTCAGGAGCTGCTGCGCGAAGCTGGCGCACAGGGTGATCGCCCCCTGGTACAGAAGAAGCGGCAGCGCGGAGAAGAGCACCCCGACCCCCAGCGTGGAGGCGAGCGCCACGGAGGCGATTCCGTCCAGCGCCGACTTGGCGTAAAGGATGTCGGGCCGGTGCCCCAGCCCGTCCTGCAGCGCCCCCATGATCGCCATGGCGCCCACGCAGTACAAAAGGCTTGCGGTCACGAACCCCTCGGCCATCCTGCCGCTGCCCTTGAAGCGGCGCTCCAGCAAGGCCCCGAACGCCTCCAGCCGCGCCTCGATCCGGAGCAGCTCGCCGATCAGACCGCCACCGATCAGGCTGCCGATGACGATCATCGGCTCCCGGCTTTTCAGGGCGAGCTGGACCCCGATCAGGAGCACGGCAAGACCCAGGCCCGCCATGATGGTGCCCCGCACCCGGGAGGAGAGGAGGTGCCCGGCCCTGAGACCGAGGCAGCTCCCAACCAGTATCGCTGCCGCGTTAACTGCCGTTCCTAGCATAATCATCGAGTAAAGATAGTGAGTTGACCGTGGAAAGGCAAGCAAAAAGCGCCCGCAGGAAGCGCCGGCACGCAGGGGTGCGCAGCTATACTGTATAACGCCATTGCAGGTTGACAAATCAAGCCGAAAATGCTTTCATACGCAGCGGTTCTGATGATTATTAAATATCTAAATTTGTTATGTAATTTAGCTGATCCCGCTGTTTTGGTCTTACCACATTTCGTTTTATTTCCAGCAAACCAGTAAACCAGTTTACCAAAGGAGAGGCAATGGAAGGAAGGAAATTCAAGAAGGTCATGGCAGCCAACCGCGGGGAGATCGCGATCAGGATCTTCCGGGCCTGCACCGAGCTCGGCATCAGCACGGTCGCCATCTATTCCGAAGAGGACAAGCTATCCCTGCACCGCTACAAGGCGGACGAGGCGTACCAGGTCGGCAAGGGGAAGAGCCCGATCGACGCCTACCTCGGGATCGACGAGATCATAGCTCTCGCCAAGAAGCGCGAGGTGGACGCCATCCACCCGGGCTACGGCTTCCTGGCCGAGAACGCGGAGTTCGCCGAGAAGTGCGAGGCAAACGGCATCTCCTTCATAGGACCCACCGCCGAGATGCAGCGCGCGCTCGGGGACAAGGTGGCAGCGAGGAAGGTAGCCAAGGCCGCCGGCGTCGCGACGGTCCCCGGGACCGAGGAGCCGATCCAGCACGAGGAGGAGGCGCTCATCTTCGCCAAGAACCACGGCTACCCGATCATCGTCAAGGCGGCCGCCGGCGGCGGCGGGCGCGGCATGAGGGTCGCCAACAACCGCAAGGAGCTGCTGGAAGGGCTCCAGTCGGCGAGCAGCGAGGCCAAGGCATCCTTCGGCGACGCCTCGGTCTTCCTGGAGCGCTACCTGAAGAACCCGAAGCACATCGAGGTGCAGGTGCTGGGCGACTCCTACGGGAACCTGGTGCACTTCTATGAGCGCGACTGCTCCATCCAGCGGCGCCACCAGAAGGTCGTGGAGTTCGCCCCCTCTCTGGCGCTCCCCGGAGCGACCCGCCAGGCGCTCTGCAACGACGCCCTGAAGATCGCCAAGCAGGTCAGCTACCGAAACGCCGGGACCGTGGAGTTCCTGCTCGACGAGGAGGGGCACTACTACTTCATCGAGATGAACCCGCGCATCCAGGTGGAGCACACGGTGACCGAGATGATCACCGGGAGGAACCTGGTCCAGGCCCAGATCCTGATCGCCGAGGGGAAAAGGCTCTCCGACCCGGAGATCAACATCCCGAACCAGGGCTCCGTCGAGATGCGCGGCTTCGCCATCCAGTGCCGCATCACCACCGAGGACCCGGCCAACAACTTCGCCCCCGACTTCGGCGTGCTCACCACCTACCGCTCCTCGGCCGGCTGCGGCGTCAGGCTCGACGCGGGGAACGCCTTCACCGGCGCCCAGATCACCCCGCACTACGACTCGCTCCTGGTCAAGGTTAGTGCCTGGGGGCTCAGCTTCCAGGCTGCGGCAAACATCATGAACCGCTGCCTGCAGGAGTTCAGGGTGCGCGGCGTGAAGACCAACATCGGCTTTCTGGAGAACGTCA
>DATCHY010000409.1:0-3126 GCA_036508065.1 Geomonas sp.
ATAATCTGGGGGATCAAGGACTTCGAGAGCCGCTTCAAGCGTTTTCCCGAGGCGATGTGGCTCGCGGAAACCGCCGTAGACCTGGAGACCCTCGATATCCTGGCGGAGCAGGGGATGAAGTACGCCATTCTCGCACCGCACCAGGCCGCGCGTTTCAGGAAAATCGGGGAAGAGCAGTGGACCGAGGGGTCCATCGACCCGTCCCGGGGGTACCTGTGCAATCTCCCCTCAAAGCGCAGCATAGCGCTCTTTTTCTATGACGGGCCGATCTCGCAGGCGCTTGCCTTCGAAAACCTCCTCTCCAACGGGGATACCCTCGCCGAGCGGTTGTTGGCCGGCTTTTCCGAGGACCGGGAGGGGCCGCAACTGGTTCATATCGCAACCGACGGCGAGACCTACGGCCATCACCAAAAATTCGGCGACATGGCGCTCGCCTCGGCCTTCGCCCAGATCGAGTCCAACAACCTGGCCCGGATCACCAATTACGGCGAGTTTCTCGAGTTGTGTCCGCCCACCTTCGAGGCAGAAATCCAGGAACGGACGGCCTGGAGCTGTACTCACGGGGTGGAGCGCTGGAACAGCGACTGCGGCTGCAACTCGGGCGGGTATCCGGATTGGAACCAGCAGTGGCGCGCCCCGCTGCGCGCCGCGCTGGACTGGCTCAGAGACCGTCTCGCGGTCGGCTTCGAACAGAAGGGCCAGGCATTCTTCAAGGACCCCTGGCAGGCGAGGGATGCCTATATCGAGGTGGTTCTCAACCGGGAAATGGAGCAGGCGGAAACGTTCTTGACGCAGCATGCTTTCAGGGTGCTCGATACGGCGGAGAAGGTAACCGCGCTGAAGCTCCTGGAACTGCAGCGCCACGCCATGCTGATGTACACGAGCTGCGGCTGGTTCTTTGACGAGCTCTCGGGGCTCGAGACGGTGCAGGTCATCGACTACGCCTCTCGCGCGCTGCAGCTGGCTGAGGGGATCGTGGATCATGGTATCGAAAAAGCCTTCTTGGAGAGGCTTGAGAAGGCCAAGAGCAACATCCCGGAGCATAAGGACGGGTCCAACATCTACCAGCATTTCGTGCTTCCGACCCGGCTGGACCTCGTCAAGGTCGGCGCCCATTTCGCCTTCAGCTCGCTCTTCGAAGAGTATGAAGAGCACGCCAAGATCCACTGCTATGCGGTCGCCAAGGAAGATTACACGAAAATCGTGACGCAGGAGGCGTCAATCGCCATGGGACGCATCCACGTCGCCTCGGAGGTCACCGAGGAAGCCGCGCGTCTGATTTTTTGCGTCGTTCGTTTCGGCAGCCACGACTTCAAAGGGGGCGTCTCAACCCTCAGCGATGCGGCGGCCTACGCCTCCATGAAGGAGGAAATGAGCGCGGCCTTCGACAAGGGACTCTTTACCGAAATGATCGGCCTGATGGACAAGTATTTCGGTACCCACAGCTACTCCCTCTCCAATCTCTTCCGGGACGAGCAACGAAAGATCCTCAACCTGATCATCGAGAATAACATGGCGGAATGCGTTGAATCGTATCAGAGACTGTTCGAGCACGGCCGCTCCCTGATGGAATTCGTCCAGGAGACCTGGATGGCCGTGCCGAAGATGTTTCTTCTCGCGGTGCAACCGGCCTTGAGCGCCGCGCTGAAAAATGCCCTCACCCAGGAGGAAATCGACACCGACGCGGTTCAAAGGATCGTCGATCACATCAGGAAATGGCAGGTGAGGGTAGATATGCCCGAAACCGAATTTTTCCTGAGATGCCACATGGAGGAGCTCACGCGCGCACTGACAAGGGATCCATCGGACCTGAAGCTCATGACAAGGATCGACAAACTGATGGAGATCCTGAAGTCCATTCCCATAGACATCGTACTGTGGCAGATGCAAAACGACTATTACCTATTGGCAAAGACCACCTACCGTGAGTATCTCGCCAAGGAGCGAAGCGGTGAGGATGGGGCCGTATGGCTGGAAGCCTTCAGAAAACTGGGCGAAAGGTTCTATTTCAATCTCGACGCGGTACTGTCGGAGTAATAAACCGGAGGGAGCATGGGACAGGAAGCAATGCCGAGCGCGAGAATCCCCTCCGCCACCTACCGACTCCAGTTCAACGCCCAGTTCACTTTTTCCTCTGCCCGGGAGATCGTCAGCTATCTCTTTGAACTGGGGATCAGCGACGTTTACGCTTCCTCCTACCTGGCGGCCAAGCAAGGGAGTATTCACGGCTACGACGTGGTAAACCAGACGATCCTGAACCGGGAAGTGGGAACCGCAGAAACCTACCAGGGATGGGTCGAGGAACTGCAGCGCTTTTCCATGGGGCAGATCCTCGACTTCGTCCCGAACCACATGTGCATAGAAAGCACGGAGAACATCTGGTGGATGGACGTGCTGGAAAATGGCCCGAGTTCCGCCTACGCGCACTTCTTCGATATCGACTGGGAGCCGGTGAAAAAGGAGCTGACCGGCAAGGTGCTGCTCCCTTTTCTGGGGGACCAGTACGGACGGGTGCTCGAAAAGGGTGAACTGCGCCTCGCCTTCCAGGACGGGGCCTTCACCGTTGACTGTTCCGGCGTCCAGATACCCCTGGAGCCGAAGAGCTATCTGCAGATCCTCGGGCATCGCCCGGAGCGCCTGCAGGCGCTGCTTCCCGCCGAGGTCCCCCCGCTTCTGGAGCTGTTAAGCATCATCACCTCCCTGCAGCACCTTCCCGGCGCAACGGAGCAGGACCCCGGGCTGCGGGAGGAGCGCCACCGCGAGAAGGAGATCGTCAAGAAGCGCCTGTCCCGGCTCTGCCTGGAGAGTCCGGAAATCGCGGGATTCATAGCGGAAAACGTGGCCATATTCAACGGGACCAAGGGGGAGCCGCACAGCTTCGACCTGCTCGACGGGCTCCTGCGGGTACAGGTCTACCGCCTTTCCTACTGGCGGGTGGCGACCGATGAGATAAATTACCGGAGGTTTTTCGACATCAACGGGCTCGCCGCCATCAGGATGGAGGACCCGGCCGTATACGAGCAGACCCACCAGCTCCTGTTCCGGCTCATCAGGGAGAAAAAGGTGACGGGGGTGAGGATCGACCACGTGGACGGCCTCTACGATCCACTCACCTACCTGTGCAAC
>DATCHY010000410.1:0-2583 GCA_036508065.1 Geomonas sp.
GAACGGCTTTACCGTCCTCAAGTAATGCCGGCCGATAGCTCGCATCACCCGGAATCGGTTCGAGAATGTGTCTCACCCTGGACCATGATGGATTTAATTCCAGGCGGGGCAGGCGAAACCACGGGGATACACGGGGACGCTTCGACAAGAATAAGGTGAGAGAAGGGGTGCCAGCTACGAACTTGATGATAGAGGGTTGGTCGATTCACTGCTCATACCCCACTGCCTTACCTGACCGGTGGGATGCAGCGGGGATTCAAATTACCTCACAGCGGTTTACCGTGTGATTACCTGAATTTGCGGTGGTATGGATGGGTGCAGAGATACCCCTCGCCTAACAGCATGGAGTAGGTACACCCGTGACTTTTTTCCTCTGAAAGGCACCATGACACCTCAGCGTTTATTTTTCCCGTCCGACACTCGTCGAAACGGTCCAGGTTGGGGTATTCTCGTTTGCAAGATTGCAGCATAAAGCCTCCCTGCCGGGGTATGCTCCTGTCCTACTATCCAAGCTCTACGGTTCATTGGTGAGAACATGTGAGGGATGATGGGGCCAAGCAAACAATATCATATATTATACAACGTTAATTTTAAAAGCAAGGGGGTTAGTCGAAATCAGAAAGAAAGAGATGGAGACAGGGGCGTGGCAGGAATGCCGCAAGAGGGTATTGTAAGCTTCCTCAGCAAGTCCCTTGCCTCGGAACTGTCGCAGCATTTCGGATTTCGGCATCCGAGGACCCGTCCGTATCCCACGAAAACCATGGTAAACTATAGAGTCCTAACGTCGCAGGTGAAACATCTGGTGGTATTTCGCGAACTTGGCGCGAAGACAGCTCATCTCCTCCGGCAATCACGAGCCGAACCGATGTGAGAGTAAAAGGGACCAAGGCAACCGGAAAGGAGCGGCCGGGAGCGCCGGCCGACAGGAGGAGCTGGATGAAAGCCCTGATATTGAGTGCGAACAACTTCGAAGACTCGGAACTGCTGGTTCCCCTTTACCGTCTGCGTGAAGCAGGCTATACCGTTGACGTCGCCTCCTTGACGCGCGACAAGATCCGCGGCAAGCACGGCTACGAAGTCCCCGTCACCAAGCTTTTCAGCGAGGTCAAACCGAGCGATTATGCGGTCTTGATCCTCCCCGGCGGCAAGGCGCCGGCAGCCATCCGCAGCGATAAGACGGCCCAGGAGATAGCACGCTCTTTTGTTACCGCAGGCAAGCCGGTCGCAGCCATCTGTCACGGCCCGCAGATTCTCGTTTCGGCCGGACTGCTGAAAGGGCGTCATGCCACCTGCTACAGTGAGGTGGCAAAAGAACTTAAGGAGATAGGGGCCCTGTATGAAGACAGCGAGGTGGTGGTGGACGGCAATTTGGTGACCTCCCGCCAACCCGAGGACCTACCGGCCTTCAATCGTGAGCTGATGCGCATGCTGAAAGCATAGCGAGTTTGAGGAGCGAGCAATTAGCTGAAGATGACACCAATCGACGTTGAATGATGCTTCACTCCCCGCCGCAGGCTAAACAGGCGGCCAAACGGCCGCCTTATCAAAAAAAAAGGCGCCCAAAAAAGGCGCCTTCCTTATTACTACTTCAAATTCTGCTTTATCCTCTCCACCGCCTCGATCACGTTGTCGCGATTGCCGAAGGCCGACAGGCGGAAGTACCCTTCCCCGGAAGGCCCGAAGCCGCTGCCGGGGGTGCCGACCACGTTGCATTCGTTCAGGAGCTTATCGAAGAAATCCCAGGAGGTGACCCCTGACGGGGTCTTGAGCCAGATGTAAGGCCCGTTGACGCCGCCGTAGACGGTGAGGCCAGCCTCGGAAAGCCCTTCGCGGATGATCCTGGCGTTCTCCATGTAGTAGTCGATGTTCGCCTTGGTCTCCTGCCACCCCTCGGCCGTGTAGACCGCAGCGGCGGCTTTTTGGACCGGATAGGAGGCGCCGTTGAACTTGGTGGTCTGACGCCGCAGCCAGAGCTTGTTGAAGCCGTATTTCTCGCCGGAGGCGGTGGTGCCCTCAAGTTCCTCGGGAACGACCACCAGGCCGCAACGTACGCCCGTGAAGCCCGCGGTCTTCGAGAAGGAGCGGAACTCGATGGCGCATTTCTTGGCGCCCTCGATCTCGTAGATGGAGTGCGGGATGGCGGGATCGGTGATGAATGCCTCGTAGGCCGCGTCGAAGAGGATGACGGAGTCATTGGCCAGAGCGTAGTCAACCCATCCCTTGAGTTGCTCCCTGGTCGCGACCGCGCCGGTCGGGTTGTTCGGGAAGCAGAGGTAGATCATGTCCACCTTCTCCTTCGGGTAGGCCGGGAAGAAGCCGTTCTCCTCGGTGCACGGGAGGTAGACCAGGCCCTTGTAATACCCCTTCTCGTCCGCCTCGCCGGTGCGCCCGATCATGACGTTGGTGTCGTTGTAGACCGGGTAGACCGGGTCGCCGATGGCAACCGTGTTGTCCAGCGCGAAGATGTCGAGGATGTTGGCGCAGTCGCATTTGGAGCCGTCGGAGATGAACATCTCCGTCGTCTTCAGCTCGACGCCGAGCGGG
The DNA here is from genome assembly GCA_036508065.1 of Geomonas sp. Classification (GTDB taxonomy): domain Bacteria; phylum Desulfobacterota; class Desulfuromonadia; order Geobacterales; family Geobacteraceae; genus Geomonas. The sequence continues at coordinate 2,545 of DATCHY010000410.1, forward strand.
TTGTAGGACTTCTCGATGATGGCATTGATCAGGAAGTCG
>DATCHY010000411.1:0-4868 GCA_036508065.1 Geomonas sp.
GTGCCGCAGACTCTATAGCTGCGGCCGGGGTGCGGCATCAACCGACGTACTGGGCGTAGTAACCCTTCACCTTGGTGAGGTACTCCCTGGTTTCCCTCGGCAGAGTGCCGCTGCCATGCCGGTCTACGTTCCCGGGACCCCAGTTGTAGGCCGCCAGGGCGTCGTTCAGGTCGCCGCCGTAACGGCGCAGCATGTCCTTCAGGAAACTGGTCCCCGCCATGACGTTTTGCTCAGGGTCGAACGAGTCCCTCACGCCGAGCCCCCTGGCGGTCGCCGGCATCAGCTGCATCAGCCCCTGCGCGCCTGCGGAGGAGACTGCACGCGGGTTGAAATTACTCTCCGCCTTGATGATCGCCTTGATAAGGCTGGCATCGACGCCGTAGCGCCGGGAGGCCTTCTCGATGATGCTGTCGGTTGGCTTTGTTTCCGAGGGGCCGCCGCCTGACGCGGCCAACGCGGGAGCTCCGGCCGGCTCGCCAGTTGCGCCCGGCTCTCCGGCGGCTGGAGTCGCTGCGGTCGCAGCGGGTGCTGCGGTTTCGGGAAGCTGAGCCAGGAATTTGTTCAAAAGCCCCTGCACCCCCTGAGAACTGGTGGCTGCGGGCTGTGGCTGGTCACTGCCGAGGCTCAGCGCGGAGCTCAGCATCTTCAGGCGGAGTATCTCCGCTGCGGTCGCCGCAGAGACCGGCTCTCCCCCGCCGCTGGGGGCGGTTCTGGAAAGAACCTCCTCGAAGGGGACCGCCGGAGCTGCGACCGGCACGCCTGCCTTTTTAAGAACTGCCGACCACTGTGCTGTCGCTAACGGATTTACCGACATGTAAGGTTGCCTTATTAGGTGGTAAAGGGGGTCTCGCCGTAGACGAGCTTCTTCTTTTTCAGCTTCTCTATCAGGGTGGTCCGCTTCAGGTTGAGAAGTTCAGCCGCTTCCTTCTTGTTGCCGCCGCTTTTCTGCAGGGCCTGGAGTATCAGCCGGTTCTCAAACTCCTCCACGGCGCTGTTCAGGCAGAAGCCGCTCTCGGGGAGCGTCATCTGCTCGCCCTGCACCGCGGAAGCCCTCCCGCCGCGGTACTTTTCAGGGAGGTCCTGGAAGGTGACGACACCGCTTCCCTTGATGATCACCAGACGCTCGACTAGGTTTTCCAGCTCCCGGACGTTCCCGGGCCACTCGTAATTGCTCAGAATTTCCATAACCTGCTTGTCAAAACCCTGCACCGTGCGCTGCTTGGACTTGTTGAACTTCTCCAGGAAGCTGTTCAGCAGCAACCCGATGTCCGAGTCCCGCTCCCGCAACGGCGGCAGGATGATGGGAATCACGGAGAGCCGGTAGTAGAGGTCCTCCCGGAACGCCTTGGAGACCACCATCTGGTCCAGGTTCTGGTTGGTCGCCGCGATGATCCGGACATCGACCTTCTTACTCCGGGTGGCGCCGACAGGCTCCAATTCCCTGCTCTGCAGCACCCGCAGGAGCTTCACCTGCAGGTTCGCCTTCATGTCGCCTATTTCGTCGAGGAACAGGGTCCCCTTGTCCGCCATCTCGAATCTGCCGATGCGCGTCGCCACCGCGCCGGTGAAGGACCCCTTCACATGGCCGAACAGCTCGCTCTCCAGTAGCTCGTCGGGGATCGCCGCGCAGTTCACCGCGACGAAGTTCTTGGAGGCACGGTTGGAAAGATCGTGGATGGCACGGGCGACCAGCTCCTTCCCGGTCCCCGACTCGCCCTGGATCAGGACGGTGGAGTCCGAGGAGGCCACCTTCTCCACCATCTCGAAGAGCGACAGCATCTTTTCGCTCTCGCCGATGATGTTGTTCAAGAGCGCCCTGTTCTTTATGCACGGTTTGGACCGAAAACTCTTGCTCTGCAGCGCCTGGTGCTCGAGCCCCCTTTTCACATGGGTCTCAAGCTCCTCCAGGTTGAACGGTTTTTCCAGGTAGAAAAAGGCGCCAGCCTTCAGAAGGTTGGCCGTCATCTCGAAATTGGCGAAGGCACTGTAGGCGATGGTGACGATCTCGGGGCGCATCGACTTCAGCTGCTTGATGAACTCCAGACCGTTCACCCTGGGCATCATGATGTCGGTAATCACCATCTGCACGTCGGTCAGCTCGATCTTCTGCAAGGCGTCCTGGCCGTCAAAGGCCTGAAAAACGTGGTAGCCCTTATAGCTCAAAAAAGCCGCCACAAAGTCGCGTGTCTTTTTATCATCATCAGCGATCATTATTCTCGGTGTTTCCATTGTTTCCCCGATTTTGATTAAAGTTGCGCAAGATCCGGCCGATACAGAGTGTGTCACCTGAAAACTATAGCGGGATCGCGCGCCAATGTCAATAAAATGACTCCGCCCCTGTTCCCAAACGTCAATTATTTGCACCCGGGCCCGAAAAGAAGTACGCCGGCCGCGCGTGGCGGTTTCATCCCGCTCCGCAGGGAAGCCCATGCCAGGTGCCGGAACCGCAAAAAAATCATTCAACATTTGGCAGGGGCGGCCGAATAGTAAAGCAGAGGGGACGTGGGGCCGAGGCCGCCGTTCCCCCAGAGACCGCATACGGAGGATACATGCAAACCGCACTTAAGGTAAAAAACGAAGAGTACGGGGGCGAGCTGATCCAACTGGTCAGCTTCAACCTGGAAAAGGAAGAGTACGGCATCAACGTACTGATGGTGCGGGAGATCATCCGCATGCTCAACATCACGCGTGTGCCGAATACCCCGCACTACGTGGAAGGGGTCATCAACCTGCGCGGCAAGGTGATCCCGATCATCTCCCTGAGGAGGAAGTTCGACCTCGAGGAGGCGGAATACGACAAGCGCACCCGGATCATGGTCATGGAGGTGGTCGGCGAGATGATGGGGTTCATCGTCGACGAGGTCTCCGAGGTGATCCGCATCTCGGAGAAGGAGATCCAGCCGCCGCCCCCGGTGGTAGCGAGCGGGATTGAGCAGGAGTGCATGGCCGGGGTGATCAACCAGGCCGACCGGCTCCTGGTTCTCCTGGACCTGGAGAAGATGTTTTCCGCTGACGAGAAGCGGATGTTCAGCAGCGTGGCGTAAGGCACAAACGGGGGTGTCCCCCGTTCCCGGAGCAGACAATGTCAATAGATTGCGACGATCAGGAGCTTTTGGAAGGTTTCCTGGCCGAATCCACCGAGCTTCTCGAAAAACTGGATGACGACCTGATAACCCTGGAAAAGAGTCCGGATGACGCCGAGCTGATGAACCGGATCTTCCGCTCCATCCACACGGTGAAGGGGGCCTCCAGTTTCCTCGGCTTCGACCTCCTCGTCAAGGTGACCCACAAGACGGAGGACGTGCTGAACCGCCTCAGGAAGGCGGAGCTGACCCTCACCTCCGAAATCATGGACGTCATCCTGGAGGCGGTCGACCTGGTGAAGACCCTGGTGAGCGACATCAAGTCCGGCGACATCGTGGAGCGGGAGCTGGAGTGCACCATCGCGAAGCTGATCCCGTACCTCTCCGAATCCGCCACCGAGGCGACCGTCCTCGCGCCGGTCTTCGCCCTCCGGCAGGAGGATAGCACCGCCCCCCAGCCGGCACCCCCCGCGCCGCAGCCAAAGGAGCCGCCGGTCGCAGGACTGCAGCCGAAAGGACCGCAGCCGAAGGAGGCGGCGCCCCAAAAGGCCGCTGCCGCGAAGGGAGAGGAACTGGCCGACAACTCAACGGTCCGGGTCGACGTGAAGCGCCTGGACGACCTGATGAACCAGGTCGGCGAACTGGTGCTCGAGCGCAACCGTATGATCCAGCTGCACAGCGACTACCAGTCCGGCCTCGACCCGGCGGGCTTTTCCGACGACTTCGGCAAGCTTTCCAAGCGCCTGAACTTCGTCACCTCCGAGCTGCAGATGCAGGTCCTCAAGATGCGGATGCTCCCGGTCGAGAAGGTCTTCAAGAAATTCCCCCGCATCGTCCGCAACCTGGCGCGCGACCTCGGCAAGGAGGTCGACCTGCAGATCATCGGCGAGGAGACCGAGCTGGACCGCTCCGTCGTCGACGAGATCGGCGATCCTCTGATCCACCTGATCCGGAACGCCCTGGACCACGGGCTGGAGACCCCTGACGAGCGCCTGGCGGCTGGGAAAACCCGCTGCGGCACCGTCGTGCTGGCCGCCGCCCACGAGGGAAACCAGATCGTCATCAGCATCAAGGACAACGGCCGCGGCATCGACCCGGAGCGGGTGTCGAGAAAGGCGCTGGAAAAGGGGCTGATCACCGAGGAGCAGCTCGCCTCCATGGGAACCCGCGAGATCCTCGATCTCCTCTTTCTCCCGGGCTTCTCCACCAAGGATCAGGCGACCGACCTCTCGGGCCGCGGCGTCGGCATGGACGTGGTGCGCACCAACATCAGGAAGCTAAACGGCATCATCGAGATAAAGAACGAGGTAGGCAAGGGGAGCGAGTTCATCCTGAAGCTCCCGCTCACGCTTGCCATCATCCAGTCCCTGCTGGTCGAGGTGGAGCGCGAGGTCTACTCCATTCCGCTTGCCTCGGTCATCGAGACCATGCGGGTGAACCAGGACGAGTTCCACATGGTGGGAGGGCAGGAGGTGCTCAAGCTGCGCGACTCAGTGCTCCCGCTTTTGAGGCTGCAGCGGGTGTTCAGCTGCGAGGAATCGGGCGCCGACAGGAAGACCTGCTACGTGGTGATCGTCGGTGTGGCCGAGAAGCGGGTCGGTCTGGTGGTGACCAGGCTCCTCGGGCAGCAGGAGGTCGCCATCAAGTCGCTCGGCAAGTTCCTCGCCAACCTCCCCGGCATCGGCGGGTCGACCATCATGGGTGACGGCAGGGTGGCGCTGATCGTGGACCCGATGGGACTCGTCGGAGGCGGCGAAGCTGCCGGCATTAGGAAATCCGCCTGAG
>DATCHY010000412.1:0-6575 GCA_036508065.1 Geomonas sp.
GGGACTGCGGCATACGCAGGTGGAGCACCTCTTGTCAGGGGCGCTATGCGTGTCGCCTTCTGGGGAGCACTCGCAATGGGTCTCACGGCGGGCGTTGGCAGGCTCTTCGGGGCTGCTGTATAGGTTGTAACTGGCATACACGAACAAGAGAGGCTCCATGGCACGACTGACCCTGCAGCACCTTGCCGGAAATACCCACATCATTCCAGCTCTCCCGCCACCATCGGGATATATGTGCGGGACGGTCGCGCTGTGCTGATCGACAGCGGCAACGATGAGGAGGCGGGTCGGCCTTGCAGCCAACATCGTAAACTCCCGGGCAGCCATCTGCGAGGAACTGGGCTTACCCGGAAAGGCGGAGGCCGAATATCAGTACCTTTGCGAAAAGCTGAAAGATGTCCAGGCCTGTAAGAATCTGGAACGATTGAAGACTTGAATAGGGGAGGGCGAGGGGAAAGGAAGGCGGACGTTCGAATCGTCTCTGGGACGCCAATGATAAACAAGGACTTAGCTGGAAATGGCTAAGTCCTTGTTTCTTTTAGGTTGAATAGGTTTCAGGCGAACGACATCGTTTAAACTTTGGAAGCCTGTCTGGTCCCGTTCAATCCTTCCTCCCGGCCAAAGGGAAAAGGACGGAATCCTCCGGCCCTCGGTGGTTAATCAACCTCGCGATTCAAACTTCCTATGGGACCATCATTTAGGAAGGCGGGGAAAATTTTTTTAATTCCTTTTCGCGTGGCTATGTGTTGTGAAGTACGCGATGACCTGCATAGAGACAGCGAAAAAAGACATGATGGCCAACGAGACGATGATAGTACCGAGTGCAGTGTCCATAGGTTTTCCCCTGTCGCAGTTCCTGTTAAGGAATCTGCCGTTTATGCTGCCCGTGAGTAAGTAGCCGCGATGTAACTCACATTTTGCGCGGAACGTGCCAATGCTAAATGTCTAATTTACAAAGGTCACAGGGAAGGGCAGCGGCGATTTTGGTCAGAGAAAGGACTATGGGTGTTCAACACATGCACTATCCCCGGTGCTTCAGCCTCGACGGTCTTCATTTCCTGCACGTAGCAATCATTTACCCCAGTTTATTTTCGGTGATCTGGATTGACTGGTTGTGCAGTACGCTTTTTGGACGCTTTCGTGGGATTCAGCGTGCCTTTTTAGCTGGGTAAGAGCGGAGAATTGGCTGGTTTCATCTTCGGTAAGCCGCGCATGGAATTTTGAAGGTGTCCTCGTCTAGAGGTTTGGCAGGGCTGTGTAGTGTTTATTAATCGAGCAGTTGTACGATTTCAACCGGTTGCCTCTGGAAAGATGTATTGGCAAAGGGCCGATGGCGGAACCGATAATAGGGATTAGTATCTTTTTGCATTAAATTTAACTTTTTCGGTAGGTTGGTGTGGATTTTTCGGCAGGTTTACAGCATACTCCTCATTAAGCAGCCAACCTGAGGAGCAATTCTCACCACGGAGGAGTAAATTATGGTAACTTTTCTGACCGTTTTCGCCGCTTTATGTGCCATCGTCATAGCAATCCAGGGCTTCTGCTACTTCTCTTCTCAGAAAACCGGAGCGTGAGGCAGAGGCACCATCCAATGCCTTCATCAAAGCCTGAGCAAGGCTGGTTCTCGCGGACTTGCATGATATGAATTTATTCAGAAGGCGACCACTGGTCGCCTTTCTATTTTCACTTTCAAGTTACCACTGTTCTTGAATACTGGTACATAGCGGAGTCCTACGTGTCACAGGCCAGGCACGACCGATTCAAAACTCTGCATCCAGTTCACGCCGCCCTCACCTCCATCGCTACCCTGATACTTGTAGGTGAACTGCAGCAGCGTTCCTGGTTCCACAAGAACCGGCAGCTTGATGCTAAAGGGAGCGACCTCGTCCTGCTTGATTTGCTGTGAGAGGATGTAACATACAGAGCGCGCCCTTGTTTTTCCCGCCGCATCGACCGCAGCGATCCAGACCTCAATCCCGTCCATGAAGGCGTAACGGAGATTTTTAACGACGCCTTGCACGACCGTTTCCTTTCCCGCAGGTTTAACCTCCCAAGCCAGGGCCATGTCGAACTGTGAATAGTGCTGCGGGAGGCTTGCCAGCCGCTCCCGGTTCACTTCGCTGTGCGTTGCGCAACCGCGCCTAATAGCCGCCAGCAGAAACAGCCAAAGCTTTCGCATGATACAACACCTCCATTTTCACGGTCCCGGCAAAAGGCTGATACTAATGCCACACTTAAAAAACAGCAACAGGTTGTTGAGGACCGAACGAAAACAACCAGAGAAGATGTCACCATAATTTCCTGCGTCATGGGCATCAGATTGCTGCACTATTTAACTCCGCTTCATCTCCCTTATGTACCCGTGATGAGCGACAATTAGGACTCCCGCCCGGGAATAATAGTTGACGTTGATCATACCCGACCTTTTCCGACGCCTGGATGTCCAGGTTTGCTCATTTACCGGACTCGAAAATATGGCATAATTTTGCCTGGCAGTAAATAACTGCTGCCTGCAATTCCTTGTTAATGCAGGCGGCCGGGGACGCCGATAGAAGATATTGGTACGCCCATTAAGGAAATCGTTGTAGAATACTCTCCCATCAATGAGTAATATTCTCCAAGGACTCCGGGATGGAGGGGTGCTAAGCTCATTAAATCGGATAGATAGCTATTGGCATGACCTGTGTATCGGATCTGCACCGGCATCTAATAGTCAGGAGCTCCCATGAAAAACATTCGCATATTTGCATTGCTGATGCTGTTATCTCTTCCGACAACCGTGGCGCGGTCGGAAGAAGTGAAATTGCCTGCCGCAGACCTGGCGGGTCTCGTTACCGCCTCGGTCGCCAACAACCCCGAGCTGAAGTCCTCGCAGGCGCGCTGGCAGATGTTCAAAAGCCGGGTTGCCCTGGCCGGGTCCCTGGACGATCCTATGCTGATGCTTAAAATACAGAATGGCATCGTGACGGACCCGTTCAACTTCAGCAAAGACCCCATGACCCAAAAGGTGATCGGCATTTCCCAGCAACTCCCGTTCTGGGGCAAACGGGGGCTCAAGGCGGAAATAGCCGCCCAGGAAGCCGAGTCGTACCGGTGGCAGGTGGAGGAGAGGAAACTCGAACTGGTCAGGATGGTAAAGGAGACCTACTACAAGATCTACTTTACCGACAAGTCTCTGGCGATCGTTGACAAGAACATCAGGATTCTCGGCGATTTCGTTTCCCTCGCCGAGATCAAGTACTCGGTCGGCCAGGGTGTGCAGCAGGACGTCTTCAAATCCCAGGTGGAACGCTCGAAGTTGCTCGACATGAAGATCTCCCTGGAGCAGGAACGGAAAAGCCTTGAGGCGGCCCTCAATGCCCTGCTCTTTCGTTCGCCCGAGGCAGCGGTGGGGAGAATCCCCGACTTCGAGCTCAAGCCGTTCCAGCTTTCGGCCGGCCATCTGAGGGCAACGGCCTGGGAGAAACGCCCCATGGTCAAGAGCCTGCGGGCCCTGATTGATAAGGGGGAGGCGGGACACAAACTCGCCCAAAAGGAGTTCTATCCCGATTTCAACGTCTCCCTGGAATACATGCAGCGTGACAAGACCATGGGGGATGAGGGATTGGACATGTACTCTCTGGGCGTTACCTTCAACCTGCCGGTGCAACAGTCCCGGCGTCATGCCATGGTGGCCGAATCGGATTCGGAGGCCCGCATGGCAACCGATGAGATGGACGGCCTCAGGAACACCATCGATTCGGGCGTCTCCGACCTCCTCGCCAAGCTGGAAAAGAGGGAAAAACTGGTGACCCTGTACAAGACCGGCATCATCCCCCAGGCGGAACAGTCCCTGGAATCGGCCACCATCGGCTACCGGGTAAACAAGGTGGATTTCCTGAATCTGCTCGATAGCAGGATGACCCTGTTCAACTACGAGCGACAACTGTACGAGTCTCAGGCCGAATACATGATGACAGTTGCCCAGCTCGAGGCGGTCGTCGGAACCGAACTCGTACCAGCGCCATCGGTGCCATCGACATCGCCTGCTGCGGCTCCGGCGGAAAAGCCGCTAACTCCTCCTGCTGCGGCACCCGCACCGGAACACTCCCAACATCATTAAAATTCACCATACCGAGGTACGACCATGGCTCTGAACAAGAAAATCGCAATCCCCCTGGTGCTCATCATTGCGGCCTCGGCAGCAGGGGGCGCCTGGTATCTCCGGCAGAAGAAGCATCCCGGCACGGCAACTGACCAGAAGGCGGCCCAGGGCGTACAGCTCTACACCTGCTCCATGCACCCCTTCATTATCAGGGACAAGCCGGGAACCTGCCCGATCTGCGGCATGGAACTGATCAAGAAGATCGATGCAGTCCCAGGCGGTGCTGCCCAGACCGCGGAGCAGAAGCAGCAGGCGGACATGCTTGGCCACGTCTCCATCTCCCCGACCCAGCGGGTCATGGCGAATGTTGCCACCGTGGCGGCGAAACAGACCACCTTGAACAAGGAGATCAACGCCGTCGGCATCGTCCAGTTCGACCAGTCGCGCCAGGCCAAGGTCACCGCCTGGGTCGCCGGCCGCATCGACAAGCTGAACGTGAACACCGTCGGCGCCTTGGTAACCAAGGACAAGCCTGTGGCTGAGCTCTACTCGCCCGACCTTTTGGCGACCCAGCAGGAATACCTGCTGGCCGTCAGGAGCCGTGACCAGTTGAAAAATTCTCCGATTCCCTCCATTTCCCAGAATGGCGAGGGTCTGGTTGCGTCGGCCAAGCAGCGGCTGATGCTGTTCGGGGTGAAAGAACATCAGATCGCCGAACTGGAAAAGGCGGGCAAACCGAACATCCGCTTGCCGATCTACACGCCGCTCTCCGGCACCGTCATCGAAAAGATGGTCCAGCTTGGACAGTACGTCAATACGGGGGAGGTGCTTTTCAATATCGCCGATCTTTCCAAGGTCTGGGTGGAAATAGATGTCTTTGAAAACGAAGTACCGTATGTGCGGGTCGGCCAGCGGGTGGAAATCCGCTCCGCGGTCGAACATAGCTCCGCATTAAACGGCAGGATCAGCTTCGTGTATCCTTTCCACGACCCGAAGACCCATACCGTCAAGGCACGGGTGGAGCTGGCAAACCCGGGCATGAGTTTGAAACCCGACATGTTCGTCAACGCGATCATCAGAATCCCGCTGGTCAAGGGGATCGTCGTCCCTGTGACAGCGGTCATCGACACCGGCAAGCGCCAGGTGGTCTGGGTGGAGACCTCCCCGGGCATGTTCGAGCCCCGCGACGTGCAGGTGGGAGAGCGGGTTGACGACAAGGCGCAGATACTGTCGGGCCTCAAGGCGGGTGACATGGTGGCGGTATCCGGCGGCTACCTGATCGATTCCGAGTCGCAGCTCAAGGGTAGCGGCGGCGGGCACGAAAACATGCCCGGCATGAAGACCGACGACAAGAAACCCGCGGCGCCCGGCCGGGGTGGTGGCGCCCCACCGGCACAGCAGCCCCCGGCAAAGAAGGGGACCTTGAAGATGGATGACATGAAGATGTGAAAAGCAGGGACTAGGGACTGGGGACTGGGGACTGGGGACTGGCTAAAGCGAGTACCCGGTCCTAGCTCCCGGTCCCGAGGTTTGCCCAGTCCCTAGCCCCTAGTCCCGCGTTCCGAGGTTCTGTAATGATAGAGAAGATAATCGAATATTCTGCCCGTAACCGGGTCATTGTCCTGATGGTATTCGGGCTGATCATCGCCTGGGGGCTCTGGTCGGTTTACCATACGCCGGTGGACGCGATTCCGGACCTCTCCGACAACCAGGTGATCGTCTTTACCGACTACCCGGGCCGCTCGCCCCAGGTGGTGGAGGACCAGGTAACCTACCCCCTGGCTGTCAACCTGCAGGGCCTGCCCCAGGTCCGTGCCGTGCGGGCCTCCTCGGCATTCGGCTTCTCGATGATCTATGTCATCTTCGAGGACAAGGCCGACATCTACTGGGCCAGGACCCGGGTGCTGGAGCGCCTGAACTATGCCGCATCCCTGCTTCCTCCCGGTGTGGTCCCGACCCTGGGCCCGGACGGCACCGGCGTCGGGCATGTCTTCTGGTACACCATCGAAGGCAAGGGGTACGACCTGGAGCAGTTGCGCACGCTGCAGGACTGGTTCGTGCGCTACCAGCTCAACACGGTCCAGGGGGTGGCCGAGGTAGCATCCATCGGCGGCCTGGTGCGCGAGTACCAGATAGATCTCGACCCGAACAAGCTGTTCGCCTACAACATCAAGGTGGGCAAGGTCATGGATGCGGTCAAGGCCTCCAACAAGGATGTGGGGGGGAGGCTGATCGAGCAGGCCGATGCCGAGTACCTGATACGGGGACGGGGCTACGTGAAGTCCAAGGCCGACCTTGAGAACATCGTGATCGGAGCCGACATGCGCGGCACGCCGATCTACGTCAAGAACCTGGGTACGGTCCAGATGGGGGGCGCCATCCGGCGCGGCCTCCTGGAGATGAACGGCGAGGGTGAGGCGGTCGGCGGCATCGTCGTCATGCGTTACGGCGAAAATGCCAAGGATGTCATTGACCGGGTAAAGGTGAAGAT
>DATCHY010000413.1:0-2442 GCA_036508065.1 Geomonas sp.
TGAGGATCTCCTCGATGATCAGGTTGTCGTGCTCCTCGCCCACGGCGCTGGAGCGCTTGAGAGCCTTGCCCAGCACCTTGACGATCCGCTCCTGCTGCTCGCGGATGAGCCCGGTGAAGTCGGCGCCGGTGAGGGCGAAGAAGTAGTTGAACACGGCGTTGCCGTCGAAGAAGATCTTGTCGTAGCTGTGGTAGCCCTCGGTCCTGTCGCTGAACTTGAGCGTCCCGGTGCGGTGGTCGTAATGGGTGCCGTAGACCACGAGCCGGTTGGAGACATCCTCCTTGGCGAGGTCGGCGATCGGCTGGTCCACCCCGAACATGTACTCGCAGAAGGAGCCGCCGTTGCCGCGGTGGCTGATCCCGTCGTGGCCGATGATGAACTCGTTGCCGGGGGAGAAGAACCGGATTTCCTGGGCGTCGGCCTGGTCGGAGTTGAAGAAGTAGCGGTTGTACGCCTCGGTCCCCGCCGTGATGGCGTAGAACTCGATCTGGTCGTTTGCATAGCCGTGCAGTCGAATGTCTCTGAACATCAGCTCCGTCCGTTTTCTTGGTGCCGTCGGATTGGTCATGCGGCCGCAGCCGAGCTCGTCGTCACAGCTCGATGGTCATGCCGTCGTAGGCGAACTCCACGCCGGGCGGCAGCCTGGTGCCGTCGCGGTGGTGTACTTCGTGGGTTAAGTGCGTCAGGATCGTGCGGCGCGGGCGCAACGCCTGTGCCACCTGCAGCGCTCCCTCTATGTTGAAATGGTTCGGATGCGGGGAGTAGCGCAGGGCGTCGATTATCAGCAGGTCGAGCCCCTGAAGCAGGGCCATGGAGGATTCGGGAATCTCGCTGCAGTCCGTGAGGTAGGCGGCGTTATCGAACCGGTACCCGGTGGCCTTCAGGGAACCGTGCCTGATCGGAACGGGGAGGACGCGGCAGCCGAAAAGCTCGAATGCCGCGTCGACCGAAAAGGGCTCCAGGAGCGGGGAGTATCCCTCGCTGCTCAGCCCGTCGAAGATGTAGGCGAAGCTTTCAGTGACCTTTGCCATGGTTCCCGGGCTGCCGTAGCAGGGAATGATCCTGCGGTGGATGAAGTGGAAACCGCGCAGGTCGTCGATGCCGTGGATATGGTCGGCGTGGGTGTGGGTCAGCAGCACGGCGTCGATGTGCGGGACTCCCTCACGCAGCGCCTGTATCCGGAGGTCGGTGGAGGTGTCGACCAGCAGGTACTGTCCGCCGCTCTCAATCAGGAGGGAGGCACGGGTCCTTTTGTCGCGCGGATCCGTGGATTCGCAGACCTGGCAGTGGCAGCCGACCATGGGAACCCCCGTCGAGGTGCCAGAGCCGAGGATGGTTATTTTCATGTGATCGTACCTCGGAATTGGGGTAAAGTAGCATGATTGACACGGTGAGGCAAGGGGTTTGTCCCTTGCCTAGCGCGGGTTTTGCGGCTATTATGAATCCATTGAGAAACGCTGGGTTTGCTTTTTCTAACCACTCCCCGGCGGAAAAAAGTCGTTAGATAGTGTCGGGCAACCCTTCAGGAGCCTGGGCACCCCTTGCGGGTATCCTTGTGGCTCTCATTCCAGATACCAAGAGGTTTCCTATGCGCGTCGCCATGATTGCACCCAACTATTACCCGGCCGAGAACGGGAACGCCGTGACGGTGAGGCGCATAGAGCGGCAGCTGAGGCTTTTGGGGTGCGAGGTGCAGGTATTCCCGGTCGACAGGATGGTCGGAGAGGAGATCCTGGCGGGGGTCAAGGCTTTCGCGCCCCAGCTCTTGCACGCCTTTCACGGCTACCACGGTGGAAGGATGGCGAACGCGCTGGCGCAGGAACTGGCGATCCCGTACCTCGTCACGCTGACCGGAACGGACGTCTACCAGGCGCTCGCCGACCAGCGCAGCTTCGAGACCCACGGCGCTTTGAGAGGCGCCTCCCGCCTGGTCGCCTTTCACTCCAGCGTAAAGAGGCGGCTGGCAGAGCACCTCCCCACCCTGGAGGAGCGCACGATCGTGATTCCCCAAGGGGTGGAGCTTCCGGCGCAGCCCGCCGCCGCAGCCGCGCAAGAGGGGGCGACCTTCACCTTCCTGCTCCCCGCCGGCCTCCGCCCTGTGAAAAACGTCCTCTTCCCGCTTCAACCCCTGGCGACCATGCACGCGGTCCATCCCGGGATACGATTCCTTTTGGCCGGACCAGTTCTCGACGAGACTTACGCTGCAGAGGTGATGGAAGCGATGGAGCGTTATCCCTTTGCCAGGTATCTGGGGAGGGTGGGGCACGATGCCATGGGCGAGCTTTATCGGGCGGCCGATGTCGTGTTGAACAGCTCGCTCATCGAGGGAGGGATGGCGAACAGCGTGCTGGAGGCGCTAGCCTACGGAAAGGCGCTGCTGGTCACCGACATAGAGGGGAACCGCTCCATCGTCAAGGAATGTGTGACCGGTTTCCTGTATCG
>DATCHY010000414.1:0-4332 GCA_036508065.1 Geomonas sp.
CCCGCCACCGGCCGCGTCTCCGAGATCGTACCGATGGTGGATCCCGTGAGCCGCACCTTCACCGTGAAGGTCGATCTCCCCGCCAGGGGGCTCAGATCGGGAACCTACGGCAAGGCGCTCTTCAGGGTCGGCACCCGCCAGGGGATCGCCGTCCCGGCTGCGGCCGTCGTCGAGCGGGGTGCCCTGACCTCGGTCTGGGTGGTCACCCGGGAAGGGATAGCGAGGCTTCGCCTGGTGAAGCTCGGTACAGCACTCGGAAGCCGCGTGGAGGTCCTTTCGGGCCTCAGCGCCGGGGAGCGGATCGTGACGGCGGGCGCGGAGAAGGTAACGGACGGTGCCAAGGTTCAATGACCAACTGGAGAGAAGCATGAATAACCTCGGTTTCGCGGGGAAGATCGCCCGCGCCTTCATAGACTCCAAGCTCACCCCGCTCATCGTCGGCGCATCGCTGCTGCTGGGGCTCTATTCCATCCTCGCCACGCCGCGCGAGGAGGAGCCGCAGATCGTGGTCCCGATGGTGGACGTCTACCTGCCGATGCCGGGATCCTCCCCCCAAGAGGTGGAGCAGCGCCTGGTCGCACCGTTCGAGAAGAAGATCTGGGAGATCAAGGGGGTCGAGTACGTCTACTCGGCGAGCCAGCCCGGCATGGGGATTGTGACGGTCCGCTTCGTCGTGGGCGAGAACCAGGAGCAGTCGCTGGTCAACCTGTACAACAAGGTCATGAGCAACCGCGGCCTGCTCCCCCCCGGCTCTCTCGAGCCGCTGGTGGTCCCCAAGTCGATCGACGACGTCCCGATCCTGAGCCTCACCCTCTGGAGCGAGCGCTACGACCACCATGCGCTGAGAAGGGTGGCGCAGGAGCTTCGCGACGAACTGCAGAAGGCGGACAACGTCGCGGAAACCGAGATCAAGGGGGGGCTGCCCCGGGAATTGAAGGTGCGCCTCGACTCGGGCCGGCTCGCCTCCTTCGGGCTTTCGCCGCTTGCCGTCATGGGGGCACTCGAGAAGGCGAACGTGGCACGGCGCGCGGGGGAAATCTCCTCGGGTAACCGCGACTACACCCTCGACGCCGGTAGTTTCCTAAACGATGCGGCCGGTGCGAAGCGGCTGGTGGTGAGCGTCAAGGACGGCCGTCCGGTGTACCTCGAGGACGTAGCCTCGGTTAGCGACGGCGTCCAGGAGCCGAAGGACTACGTCTTTTTCGGTCTGGGCCCCGCTGCTGCCAGCAAAGGGATCAAGGGAGGCGCGGGGGACTACCCTGCCGTCACCATCTCGGTCGCCAAGAGGAAGGGGGCGAACGCCACCTGGCTGGCGGAGGATCTGGTCAAAAGGGTCGAGTTCCAGAAGGGGAAGATCATCCCCGCCGAGATGCAGGTGACCGTCACCAGGAACTACGGCGAGACCGCCAAGGATAAGAACAACGAGCTGTTGTTCCACATGTTCCTGGCCGCCATCTCGGTCACCATTCTGATCGCGCTCTTCATGGGGTGGCGCGCGGGCGCGGTCGCGGCCATCGCCATTCCCGTGACGCTCGCGCTCACCATGTTCATCTTCAACAGGATCGGCTACACGCTGAACCGGATCACCCTGTTCGCCCTGATCTTCTCCATCGGCATCCTGGTGGACGACGCCATCGTCGTGGTGGAGAACATCCACCGCTACTTCACCACGACCAGGTTGAAGCCCCTGGAGGCGGCGGTCCGTGCCGTCGACGAGATCGGCAACCCGACCATGCTCGCCACCCTCGCCGTCATCGGGAGCATCCTCCCGATGGGGTTCGTCGGGGGGCTCATGGGCCCCTACATGCGGCCCATCCCGGTCGGAGCCTCCTTGGCGATGATCTTCTCGCTGCTGATAGCGCTCACCGTCACCCCCTACTTCGCCTACCGCTTCATGAAAGGGGAGTCCCACTTCGGCGGGTCCGCGGCGCCGGAGGAATCCTGGATGACCGGCTTCTACCGGCGCATCATGGGGGCGCTGCTGCACAAAAAAGTCGTACGCTACAGCTTCCTGTCGCTGGTCGTTCTCCTGCTGCTCCTTTCCTGCTCACTGGTCTACTTCAAGCTGGTCACGGTGAAGATGCTCCCGTTCGACAACAAGAGCGAGCTGCAGCTGATCGTCGACGCGCCGGACGGGACCACGCTGGAAGAGACCGCACGCATGATCGCCGAGATGGGGGACGCCTTGCGCAAGGTGCCCGAGGTGACCGACTTCCAGAGCTATGTCGGGATCAGCTCGCCGTTCAACTTCAACGGTCTGGTGCGTCACTATTACCTCCGCAAGGGCGCCAACGTGGCGGAGATCCAGGTGAACCTGGTCGGCAAGGACCAGCGCAAGAACCAGTCGCACGACATAGCGAAAAGGATCCGTCCCTCCCTGAAGGCGATCGCCGACCGCTACGGGGCGAGGCTGAAGGTGGCGGAGATCCCGCCCGGGCCGCCGGTCCTCTCGACACTGGTCGCCGAGGTGTACGGCCCCACCCAGGAGAGCCGGGTCGCCATCGCCGCCAAGGTGAAGGAGATCTTCAAGTCGACCCCCGGCGTGGTCGATACCGACTGGTACCAGGAGGATGACAAATCGAGCTACCGCTTCGAAGTGGACCGCGAGAAGGCGGCGCTCTCGGGGGTCGACGCCGCGGACGTGGTGAAGACGCTGCAGATCGCGGTGGGCGGCTCCGAGGCCGGCCTGATGCACGTGGCCGGGGAGAAGGAGCCGGTCTACATCAACCTGCGCCTGCCGGTCGGCTCGCGCAGCGATCTCTCGGCGCTCTCCTCCGTCTACGTCGCGGGCGCCAAGGGGAACGTGCCGCTCTCGGAGCTGGTCCATGTGGTGAAAGGGGTGGATGAGAAGTCGCTCTACCGCAAGAACCTGAAGAGCGTCGTGTACGTCACCGGCGACGTGGCCGGCGTCATCGAGGCCCCGGTTTACGCGATACTGAAGATGCAAAAGGAAATCGACAAGATCTCGCTCCCCGGGGGGTACCGGATCGAACAGCGGGCGGCCTCCCAGCCCTGGAGCGAGGAGCGTCCCGGGATCAAGTGGGACGGCGAGTGGCACATCACCTACGAGGTGTTCCGCGACCTGGGCGCCGCCTTCGCCGCGGTCATGATCCTCATCTACGTGTTGGTGGTCGCCTGGTTCAAGGACTTCACCACGCCGATCGTCATCATGGCCCCGATACCGCTCACCCTGATCGGCATCCTGCCGGGGCACGCGCTCATGGGGGCGTTCTTCACCGCCACCAGCATGATCGGCTTCATAGCGCTGGCCGGCATCATCGTGCGGAACTCCATCATCCTGATCGACTTCGCCGAGCTGCGCCGCCGCGAGGGGATGGCGCTCGATGAGGCGATCATCGACGCCGGCGC
The DNA here is from genome assembly GCA_036508065.1 of Geomonas sp. GTDB lineage: Bacteria > Desulfobacterota > Desulfuromonadia > Geobacterales > Geobacteraceae > Geomonas. The sequence continues at coordinate 3,370 of DATCHY010000414.1, forward strand.
GGTCCGGTTCCGTCCCATGCTGTTGACCGCGGCGGCGGTCGTGGTCGGAAGTTTCGTGATCCTGTTCGACCCGATCTTCCAGGGCCTGGCGCTCGCCATGATGTGCGGCGAGATCGCCTCCACGACCCTATCCAGGATCACCATCCCGATCCTCTACTTCATGGTGGAGTCCTGGAAGGAGCGGCATAAAAAAAAGCAAACCTAAGACTCGCACACGGATTGAACGGATTGAACGGATTGAACGGATTGAACGGATTGAACGGATAAAATCAGATCAAGCTAAAACTTTTTTTGACTGGACCAGAAGTTTGATTCTCTTGGTTCTGCCTAATCTGTATTTACCGGTAACATCCGTTTAATCCGCGTGCCGGTTTTGATTCTAATGGGTATTTTTAGCGGGACAGACGTAGGGAATCCGGTGTAGGATTATGCCGCGCCCGGTGCAGGACGCAATTTATCGTAAGCAATATTAAAGTTTGGAGGCAGGATGTTCTGGTTAAAGAAAGAAGCTGCAGCTGATGTCGATGATCTGGCGGCGCAGGTCGCCCTGGAAGCGGAGCGGTTCTACCGCTCCGGTAAGATGCACTGCGCCGAGGCGGTGCTCGCAGCGGTGAAAAACGTGTTCGCGCCGCAGGTCCCCGACCAGGTGGTGCAGATGGCCGGCGGCTTCGGCGGCGGTTCGGGGGCCGGATGCATCTGCGGCGCGGTCTCCGGCGGGACCATGGCGCTCGGGCTGGCCATGGACGGCGACAAGAAGGCCGTCGCCGCCATGACGCGCGAGTTGCACATCTGGTTTAAGGAGAACAACGGAGCGACCTGCTGCAAGATCCTCACGGCGCACGGCAAGAGCGGCTGCGTCAAGCTCACCTCCAGCGTCGCCGGCAAGGCGGCCGAGCTGCTCCTGGCCAGGGGAATATCACCTGAAACGGACCTCTAGGAGGTTGTCGGACTTCACGTTTTCAT
>DATCHY010000415.1:0-6858 GCA_036508065.1 Geomonas sp.
CTCGTTGATCTCCTTGAAGCGGTCCTCGGCCGTCTTGTCCCCCGGGTTCTTGTCCGGGTGGTACTTGACCGCAAGCTTTCGGTACGCCTTCTTCAACTCTTCCATCGAGGCGCCCTTCTTGACACCGAGCACCTCGTAATAATCCCTTGCCATAATAAAAGTCCTTTCATCCATCTTAGAGATCCGCTTCCGAGAATGTAAACGGTGCACAGGCGCTTGTCAACCATTGTAAACTTGACAAGGAGCGCCTGGCGGGCTTATATATCCCGATATTAATTCATACTTAACCACCGGGAGCTGCCAGATGGAGCAATACGACGCAATCGTCATAGGTGCGGGGATCAGCGGCCTGAGCCTTGCCAGTTACGCCGCGGGAGCGGGGTTCAGGACACTCGTCATAGAGAGGAGCGCGCGAGTAGGAGGGTGCTTCCACTCGCACCGTTTCGAGGGGAAGGCGGAGGGCTTCTGGCTGGAACTCGGAGCCCACACCTGCTACAACTCCTACGGCGGGCTGATCGGCCTCATGGAGCAGTACGGCCTCATGCGGAGCATCCTCGCCAGGGAGAAGGTCTCCTTCAAGATGCTGGTCGACAACGAGATCCGCTCCATCACCTCGCAGCTCTCCTTCCCGGAGCTGGCAGCCTCCGCCTGGCGCCTGTTCACCCTGAAAAAGGAAGGAGAGAGCGTCGCCTCCTACTATGGCCGGATCGTCGGGCGCAGGAACTACGAGCGCGTCTTCGCCCCCGCCTTCAACGCCGTCATCTCCCAGCGGGCCAACGATTTCCCGGCCAACATGCTGTTCAACAAGCGCCCCCGGAGAAAGGACGTCATCAAGAGCTTCACGCTGAAGGGTGGGCTTTCCAGCATCACCGACCGGATCTCGGCCATTCCCGGCGCGACCCTGGTAACCGGGGCCGAGGTGAGCCGCATCACCAAGAGCGCCGGGCGTTTCGTCGTGGAACTCTCCGACGGGCGGGGCTTCGAAAGCGACCGGCTGGCGCTCGCCGTCCCGCCGCCCGAGGCGGCCCGGCTGGCAGACGAGATCAATCCCGAGCTCTCAGGGGTGCTGGCCCGGATCAAGGTCGAGAACATAGAGTCCGTCGGCTTCGCCGTTTTGAAGGAAAAGCTCAAGCTTCCCCTCCTGGCCGGCATCATCCCGGCGAACGACGACTTCTACTCGGCCGTCTCCAGGGACACCGTGCCCCACCCGACCATGCGCGGCTTCAGCTTCCACTTCAAGTCCGGCCGTCTTCCCCTTGAGGCCAAGTTGAAGCGGGTCGCCGAGGTGCTCCGCGTCAAACGGGAGGACCTGGAGCAGGTGGTTGAGCGCGATAGCCGTCTCCCCTCCCCCGTCGTCGGCCACGAGAGACTCATCGCCGAGATCGACAAGAGCATCGCCGCGCAAAAGCTATTCGTGACCGGCAACTACTTCGCAGGGATGGCCGTGGAAGACTGCATCGTGCGCTCCCGCAAGGAGTTTGAGAGACTCTCCGGCACACTCTAAAAAGCACATCCGCCTTCAACGGAGAGGACCGGTCACCTAGCTTATATGGGGTGCAATAATATGATAAAAAGGCCGTTGCCTTTGGGAGATTATCCCAGAGAGCAGCGGCCTTTTTTTGTGTATCGAAGATAAACAGTGATCCCAGCTAAAAATCATGATAGTTTTATAAAATTGCATCCCACCTTAAACTTGTGGTCTTGCCGAGGAACTGATGCCCCTCGACGTCCAGTTGCGTATGGCTACAAGAACTGGGATTGCCGCCCCGATGGTAATATAGTCTGTAATCTCGCCCCACGTTAAGTTAGTGACGCCAATAATTGCCAACCTGAAAACGCACCCCCACAGGACTGCGAGAGCTGCGACAACAGATGCGTTAACCTGTGCTTTTCTATTGTCGTAGCGAATCAGAAACAAAGCCAGAAAGCCGCCAATAATCACGACTACAATGGTGTGCCTGAATTTCATCCACGCAACAGCAGCTAGCCAATTGTTGGTGAAAAGTGACTTGAATAATTCAGGGGTCTTTTCAAACGGCAGGCACCTCAATACAGAGGAAACTGCAATGACGTACAGCACGGCCACGGCAAGAATAATCAGGGTTCTTTTCATAATTATCTTTCGTCCATTCAACCGTTGAGTCGGCTGCGCATTAGCCGTAATATATCCCAGCTCAGATTTGCACACTAAACCGAATATTTAATAATTGCAAGGGATTACCGGCAATCATGAATACGCAGTCAATCCATACACTGCTGCCAGTTAAACGCGGATTGTTACAGTTAAGCCTCGATTAAAAACCGAATCGCCGTGACGCTTTTCATGCGACATCCCCTGCACCGGCGGCAGCAGTGTGAGCCACGATACCCCCGCTCTCCTGTGGTGGCGGATACGTTATCTGCGTTTCTTGAACCACAGCCATGTGAGTTAGAACGTGGGGCTTCGCATTTTTGGGACTGAAGATATCCCTCACTTCAATGCCGCGAACGATGAGTGCATCGCCGATGAGGGAACGGTGACAGCGCCAGGGGACTGCCTCTGCGCACATGATGGCGGTGGGCTTCTCCCTTGCCAGCTCGACGAGTTTTTCTATGGCCGCGGCAAACTCCGGTGTCTGCATGTAGTCGGCGAAGCCGCGAAACGAGACGTTGTGCCAGCCAGTATTTGGGGAGTCGCTGCGGGCATGGCGCAGCCCCCCCAGGTTTTTCATGTGCCGGTAACCGATCCGACGATTTCGTAGAGACCTTCCCAACGTGCTACCGTTGAACTGTGGATTGTGCCGCGAACGGGGAATGGTCCGAACGTCCACAAGCCTCGCGATGCCGTAGTGCCGTAGCAGTTCGACAAAGTCATCAAGGCTACGTGTCGAATGACCCACGGTGTAGATCACCATAGCCAATGTATTCTCCATAAGGTCAGCCAGTCATCCGAAGAGTTGTGCGGAATCGATGCTGACTGCGCAGTCCGCTCCTTCCCAATGTCCGGCGTCCGGCCAGTAAAACGTGAATCTGGCCTGCTTTCCTTCGGTCAAGGAACCGGTCGCCAGGTCTGCCGAGTGAATCCCCAACCCGGTATCGTTGGTTCGCATATCCTGGGACGTGTTCCAGTCATCAGAACTCCAGCGAATGACGGCGGGCGCCAGCGTCTCGATGCGTAGGATCCTGCCGGCCGGCAAGGAACGAATTTTGTGGTTGAAGCGCCAAACCAAGCACAAGGCCTCGGTTTTGTCCGTCAGGTAACGTTCCACTGTTTGCGGCGGCATATCGAAGACCCGTCCGTCACTGAGGGATCGGAGGAGCTTTAGGTATTCGGCATGTGCCCATACGAGCGGCATGGCCGAACCGGATGGCCGGCCGAAAAAAAGCTCCCGGTCCGGCAGGTCCGGCGCGTCCCAGATCTGCTCCGGGAAAAGACCTTCAGCGCTGGCAAAGGATTCTAAGGCTGCCTGAAGCCGCTTTGCCTCTTGCACCCGGCCTGCGGCCAATTCGAAGTGGGCACGTTCGCCGGTCAGAAGTGGCCACACCCGACCGACCCCCGTACCGTCAAAAGGTTCGCCATCTTCACGCTCGCCATAGCCGTCCCCATTGTACCGGTGCCAGATCGGACCCTGCGGTGCCTCAACCCTGAGCAGCGCATCAACGACCTTGATCGTGTCCCGAATGCGCGGGTCATCTGCTGCACGCAATCCGAATCGGACCAGGGCCAGGGCATCGGGGCTTACCAGGTGACAGGCAGGGCTTTCGTCCAGGCCCGTTGTCACGTTTTTTACAGCTATGCTCCCCAGGAATCGCGACACCCCCTCTTCTTTCACGACCGGCGCGATCCGGACGTAGTACCCGGCGACATTGTACTTGCGACACCAATCGGTGCCGGTCACGAACATCCAGCGATCAATCGATGCGTGCCAGACATCGGCGGTCTCGCGCAGATACCTTGCGATGGGCGGTTCATGGTGCAGATCGGCCAGGTCCGCCGCCGCCAGGAGCGCAGCGATCTCGGCAGCGACCGTGAACGGCGAATAGCCGGGATCTTCCTCCCACCGGTCCTGCGGGCTCACCGGTCCGTTACGGACCAGGTAGGCCGCGGCTTGTCGCACCATCGGCCAGAACCTGGCCACATCGGCGGCGTCCAGAGCCTTCACGCGCCGGGCCAGGTCAACGAGCAGAACCGGCAGGGCTGTCTCGTCCATCTGGATGCCGTTCCAGTAGGGCGAGCCGTCCAGCCACATGTTCTGGGCCCAGTGTCCGTCCGCCTCCTGGGTTGCCTGCAGATAGCAGAGCACGCGGCGGACCTCCCCATGGGCGCCGGCAGCCAGGAGCCCCCCCGCCGACTCAACCAGGTCGCGCGGCCAAGCGAGGTGATAGCCGCCCAGATCGTTGTCCCCTTTGCTGAATCCCCACGGTATGGAAAGGCTGGCGATTATTCCGCCGGGGAAATTGAAGGCCTCGTGTGCGCGCACGACGGCCGTGCTCGTCCGGTAAATATTTTGTTTGTCATCCGACCGGTTCTTGTCGAGTTGCAGCAGAGTCTCCTGCCATCTGCTCCACTGCCGAACATACTCCGACTGCGCGGCGTCGAAGCCGTCCTGGAGTGCTGCGCGGGCGCGGTTTCCTGCTTCGGCGGCGTTACGCCCAAACCCCAGGGCCAGCAGGAATTCCCCGCCGCCAGCTTGCAGGTCGACCTCTGCCGTCAGGGCGACGTTGCCGTTTTCGGCCTGCGTGTAATCCCAAGTCATCCGTTGGTGGGAGGAGAGGTCCTGCCAGCCGTCCGAGAAGCCAACGAACCCCACGGAACGATTTAGCCAAGGGGCGGAACAGGCTAGCGCCAGCGCATTCCCTTCCCGTTCGGCGAACAACATGGGCTGGCCTTTATACTCGCCAACCCAGGCAGTATTCCCGGCACCGTGATTGCCCAGGTGCGGCGCTAGCAGCACATAGAGCCGATAATCCGAGACCTGCCCCTGCTGGGCAACGAATCGGGTTTGTTGCAAGACAGTGTCCCGTTGCGGGTCGGCCAGAATCTTCTTCTCGATACGGTAGCGGCCAAGCCTGCACGTGTTGAACAGATGGAACGCCGGCACCCCATTGGCCAGCCAGCGGAATTCGCTGGTCGCGTCACGCTTTTCCTCGGAAAGGAAATCTGCTCCGTCAGTGACGATCAATCCCATGTCGCGCACACAGGCCTGGTCAATGCGGGGGTAATAGATCTCGTTAAAGATCCCGTGGCTCAGGGTGAACCAGACACGGCTCTTGCTGCTGAGTGCGGTGCCCACACCCGACTTGGCGCTGGAGGTCCAGCGCGCCGGAATTCCGGGCCAGCCCGGTGCATATCGATCTGGTGCATCCATAACGGCTCCCGCTGCTGGTTTTTGTAACAATTCCCCACTAACCGCCCTGGGCGAAGTCGGGATAGTCCGTCATGCCCCCATCCACGAAGATCGTGCGACCGGTCACGTAGGAAGCGATGTCGGAGACCAGTACCACCACCATGCGGGCTACTTCTTCCGGAGCGCCGATCCGCCCCAAAGGGATCTTCTTAATCAAGTCCTGCAGATTCCCTGGATCGCTCCAAACGGAGCGGTTGATCGCAGTCTTGATCGCCCCTGGCGCAAGCGACAACACCCGCACTCCGTGAGGAGCAGCCTCCTGGGCGAGGGTCTTGGTCAGCATGCTGATGGCAGCCTTACTGGTGGTATAGGCGCTATAGCCGGACCAGGCGATTTCCTCATGCACCGAGCTGATGTTGAGGATGACGCCGCTTTCCTGCGGCACCATCCGCTGCAGGGCTTCGCGGGCACAATAGAAGGCTCCCATCAGATTCACCTCGATCACTTTCCGCCAGGTTTCAATATCGGTTTCCCAGCCGAGAGCGCGGCCACCATCGATGCCCGCGTTGTTGACCAGTATATCAATCCCCCCCCAGGCCGCATCGATGCTTTGGAACATTTCCGCGATAGCCTCAGGGTTTGCAACGTCGGCTTTGATCGTCATGGCAATGCCGTGTTGCGACTGTATCCGTTGCGCGAGCGATTGTGCGAGTTCGGGATGTGCAACGTAGTTGATCGCCACCCGTGCGCCCGCTTCGGCGAGGCATACTACAATTGCCTCACCGATGCCGGAATTGCCGCCGGTGACAAGGGCACGCTTGCCGTCAAGCCTGATGTCCATGGTATTCCTCCGCGCTTTTGGGCAACCAAATCACCCCTTCCAGCGAAAAACGCCGTATCTGTCGTGCCCGAAGTGGTAGAGCTTTGCGACCTCAACCGTGAGCCAACCCGACCCGGCAAACCGGTAAAAAGCAACGCCCAGAGCGGTGCCCAGCAATGGGCCCAACCAGTAAACCCACCAGCCATGCCAAGCGCCGGAGATCACCGCGGGTCCTAGGCTGCGGGCCGGATTAGTGCTGGTGCCGGAGATGGGCGCTTCCATGAAAACCATGGCGGCATACAAAATCGGGAATAGAGCCGGTGTGAAAGGCCGCAGTCGCCGATGCCGCAGGAAGAAGAACAGCCCAACGATGAGGGCGCAAGTAGTTGCCACTTCTCCAAGCAATGCCCAGCAGGCTCCGTAACCCGCGCCGGGCAGGGTAGCACCGAACGCCACGCTGCGTCCCATCTCCCCCCACGCCATTAAGGGTAACGCCCCGACTACTGCGCCCGTAAGCTGCGACAGCATATAGCCCAAAGCATGACGAGCTCTCAGCTTGCCCATCAGCCAGAATGCCAGGGTAACAACCGGGTTGATGTGCGCGCCGCTTTCTTTGCCGAGTGGCGAGAGCGCAATCAGGGCGCCGGTGGTGCCGAACAGAAAGCCTGTGATCAGCCGACGCCAACCGGCGCTCGGAATGAGTTGAACCAT
>DATCHY010000416.1:0-11157 GCA_036508065.1 Geomonas sp.
ACCTGGCGGAGCGCTACCTTTCCACGGCGCTCTTCGACGAGGCCTGATCGGACCGGTAACGCGGAAGAACGAAAGAAGGACAGAGGCCCCGGAAATCTTTTCCGGGGCCTCTGTTTGTTGCGCAGGCGAACCGCCTTGTCGGTCATGGCACGTGGCGATTGTGCCCCTACAGGAATCCAGTTCTTCGGGTTATCGGGCGTTGATGCACGACGAAGGGTTGACAGCCAAGCGGATCTGCGGGTAAACTGCCCGGCTGGAGGAGGAGCATGACCATAAACGGCAAGGCATACCTCACGGTAAAGGGGCGCATCTGCACCAGGCCGTTCTTCGCCCTTTTGTTCCTGTCGCTGGTCGGCCTCTTCTTCATCGTCGTCAGGTTCGCCAAGGGGATCGGCGCCGTTTCGAACCTGAGCGACGGCTACCCCTGGGGGATCTGGGTCGCCTATGACGTCGCGATCGGCACCGCCATCGCCTGCGGCGGCTACGCGGTCGCCGTGCTGATCTACATCCGCAACCGCTGGCAGTACCACCCGCTCATCAGGTCCGCCATCCTCACCAGCCTGTTCGGTTCCTGTCTGGCCGCATTTTCCGTCGTGGTCGACATCGGCCGACCCTGGAACGCCTACGGCTTCTTCGTGCCGACGCGCTGGCAGCCGACCTCGGCCATGTTCGAGCTGGGACTCGGCATCATCGGGTACTGCGTGGCACAGTGCATCGAGTTTCTTCCCTCCCTCCTGAGCGCCCTCGAGCGCGGCGGCCCCAGTCTGCTGCGCCGGGCCGCGTTGCGCCTCCAGCCGCGGCTCAGGTCCGGTGACGGCTCGCCGGAGGGGGCTGCGCCCTGGTTCCGAGCCAGGCTGAACAGTGCCCTGCTCTGCATCGTGTTGCTCGGCATCGTGCTCCCTACCATGCACCAGTCTGCGCTCGGCTCACTGATGCTGATCGCCTCGACCAAACTGCACCCGCTCTGGCATACCGGTTTTCTGCCGCTGCTCTTTCTGATCAACTGCATCTACATCGGGTATGCCATGGTGATCCTGGAATCGATCGTCTCTTCGCTGGTACTGGAGCGGGCATACGAATGCGAGGAACTGTCAGGTCTGGCGCGCCTGATACCCTGGCTGACGGCCGCCTGGCTCGCGGTCCGGGTGGGGGACCTGGTGCAGCGGGACCAGCTCTCCGCGGTTTTTCACGGTGATTTTTACTCGGGCTTCTTTCTCGCCGAGTTCTTTCTCATGGCCATCGGCTCCGTTCCGCTCTTCAGCCGCGAGCAGAGGCGTTCTCCCCGCTCGCTCTTCATCTCGGCAGCCCTGATGCTTCTGGGCGGGGGGCTGTACCGGTTCAACGTCTACCTGATCGGCTTCAATCCTGGCACCGGCTGGCACTACTTCCCCTCGTTCGCCGAGGTGATGATTTCGGTGGGGATCGTGGCGCTGGAGATCCTCGGTTATCAGCTGCTGATCAAGGTCCTGCCGGTGTTCCCGAAGCCGGCGCAGATCGCATCGTAACAGCGTGGCTTTGCCTGGCTTAAGGAATGGAAACATTTAAGAAGCAGTGCCGTTGTATGGTTACCTGGCCAAGAATTGAAATATTGCATTGAGAAATAGCTTTTGATAGGATGAAAATGAATTTACTGCTTGGTTATCCGCACAGTGAGGTGGTTTGATTGGAAAAAGGACGCTATCTAATAGCTCTTTCGCTTTTGTCATGTTTGTTCCTGTTTTCCTTTTCACAGTCTGTGTCTGCCCAGCCGCCAGCCATTAGCACTCTGGAAGGGCTCGTGGTCGGTGTGACGGAGGGTGATCGTATAACGGTCAACTCATTCGGGACAGAAATCATTGTCCAGCTTTATGGAGTTGCCGCGCCCCAGACCGCAAAGGTCGACAAGTTCAGCGGATGGTACAAGGCAGGACAGCCTTATGCTGAGGATGCCTTCCGTGCTTTGTCGATCAAGGTGCTGCATCAACAGGTGAAGTTAGAGATCCGCAGGACCATTGTCTTCAATAAGGATCATAAGCAGCTGGCGCTCGCCGTCGTCTATCTGGATGGCCGGGACATCAATCGGGAAATGATTTCCGAGGGGCGGGCCTGGGCATTCAGGAAGTTTACCGACAAGGCGGACCTTTTCGAATATCTGGCAGCCGAAAGACATGCGCGTGCCAGGAGGCACGGACTCTGGCAGCAGGAAAGCCCCCAGCCGCCCTGGGAGTTCAAACCCCAACTGAGGCTCAGGACAAACGCCAACTAGCTTGACGTGGGTTGCCACGGCAAAACAAAAAGAAAGATTAGAAAGAGCCTGGTTTGTTTTTTTGCCGAACGAAAAGGTGCAGCTCCGTAGAGACGCATTGCATGCGTCTCTACGGAGGCGGCGCTGCGGTGGGAGGCGCTGCCGGGCGCGGATCGGCGCTTTTTCAGCGCCGCGACTCAAGCTCCAAAAGGCTCGCCTTGATAGCCAAACCGCCGGCATAACCCCCGAGGCTGCCGTCGTGCCTCACCACCCGGTGACAGGGGACTATTATCGCGATCGGATTGCGTCCGTTCGCGGTTCCCGTCGCCCTCACCGCCGACGGCTGCCCCAGTTCCCTTGCCTGTTCCCGGTAACTTATGGTCGCTCCGAAAGGAATGCCCCGCAGCGCTTCCCAGGCTCTTTTCTGGAATTCGGTTCCCTGCAGGGCGATGGGGACGGTAAAGGACCTCCGCTTTCCGCCGAAATATTCAAGCAACTCCGCCTTTGCCAGACCTATGACGGAGTTTTCCTGCTCAATCAGATCATCGACTCCCAACCGTTTCTGACAGGCTTGCTGGTTCTGATCGAAACCGAGACCTAGCAGCGCTTCCTCACTCGCGATAAAATGAAGCTTCCCTACCGGACTCATCCATGCAAATCGGTATGCTCTCACAGCTTGCTCCTTTCCGCTCCCTTTGACTGTGCGGTTTTGTGCCTTGCCGAACAGATCGCCCTGCAGCCGATGCCGGTTGTCGTGACCCCGAAATAGCAGCGTCCGTCATGGCGGGGATCCCTGGAACTCAGGGCTCCGTATCCATATCCAAATGCTCCTGTTCCATGACTGTCAGAATACGGGAAAACCATCTCCGCTGCCAGCCATTTCCGGCCCCTCCCTGTCCGCAGGGAGGGGCCCGTACGGTCAGACTGCCATCCCTCTCAGCCAAAGCGGACTCCGCGGCGCTAATGACAATCCGAAGAGCTGACCGTGGATCACTGCATTCCAGCGCGACCCGGTTAAGGTTCGAACGGCTTCCATCCTCTACTTGGCTGAATCCGGGTCCCCCGTCCGACGCAGGTAATGGCAACTCCAAGGCGGGACGCGCCTGAATTCCATTGTGGTGGCCGCTACTTAGTCAGGCCTGCCTTATACATTTTAAGATGTGAAAACGGTCCGGAATATGTTACGATCTGCCGATTATAATTATGTGGAAGCAATAATAAGTCGCCTTTATGGATCGAGTAATCCATCTCTGAGGCAAAATTACTGCCCGCATACGACAAAACGATCCGACAAAACCGTGAACATTCTCTCCTGGATACAGCCGGCAACAGCTCCTCTTCCCCTGTCTGCAGGGGGAAATGATTACGCTCGCCTTATCGTCGAAAATCTCCCCTACCTGGAAAAGCAGTGCCGCAGGGCCGTTTCCCGGTATGCCGATGGTGCTGGCGCCGGCTACGGCGGCGATTTCTCCCCAGGTGGCGCATCCTGCGACAACGAGGCGGACGAGCTGCTAAACGAACTGCTCGACCACCTGAAGGCCGACGACTTCAGGGTGCTCCGGCAGTTTCAGGGGAAGGCGAAGCTTACCACCTACCTCACCACCATCATTGCCAATCTGGTCGTCGATCTGGTCCGGAAAAAGAAGGGGAGAAGCAGGGTCAGGGAGCGTGCCAGGGAGCTGGGGGAGGTCGCCGAACGCCTCTATGATGCGGTTTACGTGCGCGGCCATTCCCTCGGCGAGGCGCACGGTTTTCTCGAGGCCACCTGGGGAATCACGGCAGGTCACGCGGAGCTCAGCGTCATGCTGGAGCGGATGCGGGGACGCGAAGCCCATCTGGAGTGTGCCGGAGAGTGCTGGCCTTGCGCCGGGAAGGAGATCGTGACCGAGGAGGGAATTGAGATCGCAATCCCCGACCCGGCCCGGTCTGCCGAGCAGATGCTGGCGGACGACCATAGGGAGCGGCTCTCCCGGCGGGTCCTGGAGCAGGTACTGGGGGAGCTGTCCGGCGAGGACCAGTTTATCCTCTCCCTTCGCTTTCCGGCCGATGAGGGCGTGGAGCAGAGGGGGAACCGGGAGATCGCCGGGATCCTGGGACTGTCCGAGAAGGCGGTGGACAACCGGATCAGGCGCATGCTTGCCCGCTGCCGGGAAACCATCCTCAGGCAGGGGCTTTCCCTGGACGACCTGATCGGGGCGGGGAAATAACGAGGGGTGTCCGTCAAACAATCCATGGACAATTTCCGTGAAAAAAACGATAAAGGTGCCGCGCCCACCGCACTTCGGGACGCGGTGATCGGAAGAGCACTGGCAGGGAGGCTATCGGCCGGGGAGGGAAGCTGCCCTTCGGCCGGCGAGTTGGCCCTTCTGATCGACGGCGTCCTGGAGGGTGCGGAGCGGGACCGACTCCTGGGCCATCTGGCTTGCTGCGGGAGGTGCCGCGAGATGTTCGTCACCGTCCGGGAGCTGGAGAGGGAGGAGTTCACGGGCATCTCCCGCCGTAGCCGGTTCATTGTCTCCTCCCTGGCGGCGACCGCCGTGCTGGCTCTCCTGGCCATCAGGCTCGCGCCGGGGTGGGGGCAGCCTGCCCGGCCCGAAATGGCGCGAAAAGAGACGGCCACCTCTCCCCGTGTCGCCCTGGCGCCGCTCGCCCCCCCCCCGGTGGCCACCCTTCAACCGCCCGAGGCGGGGAGCGATTCTCGTGTCGAGACGGGCGTCACGGCGCAGCAACTAAATGAGCCGCTCGAGCTCCTGACCGCGGAGGAGGCGGCGGGGCCGACCGCCAAAGTCTACGGTTTCGCCGCCCGGGAGCGCTCCGACGGGCCAGCAATTGTCATCGACACCCCCCGGCAGGACGGGGAGGAGACCGCCGTCACCAGGCTGCGGATAAAATTCGTCCCGCGTCAGGGAAACCGCGTCGATCTGGCGACGCTCAAGGTTGAATGCCTGAAGGAGACGCCCATCGACCTCACCCCGCGGATCAAACCGTACCTGACAGATAGCGGAATCAGCGTGAAGAGGGTCAGGGCCCCGGCTGGGGTCTACCGGATTCGGGTGACTGTCGCCGACTACCTGGGGCGTTTGTCCGAGAAGGAGTTTGCCCTCAACGTGTCAGGCTCCTTCTGAAATTGCCGGGGAGCCCGAGCACAACCAGCATCCCGGTTGAGGAGAACAGAAGTGGCGGATTGCTTGATGACGAAATTGAGAGGACACATGCAGAAGGCTGTTTCCCCATTCCGTTTCCTGCGCCTGATGGCGGCCGGCGGCGCCATTCTCGTCGTGACGGCCACCGCTGTCCAGGCCGTCAGCTCCCTCCCCCCCGACCACCCGAGGTACCTGGCAATCAAAAGGGTCTACGACAACATCGCCCGGGCCTTCGGCGATGGGCGGCAGCCGCCACGGCTGGTGGTGAGCCCGGAGGGGGCACAGCCGCGGATGATCGTCGCCTGGTCCGAGATGGGGAGCGGCGGGAACCTCGGGATAACCGGTAGCCTGGGAGATGCGCTTGAGGGGTACATCGCCGTCGAGGAGCGGATCTTCGAGCTGTTCGACCGGTCGGAGGGCGACCTTGAGGGGGCGCTCGCCTTCATCGTGGGCCATGAGCTCGCCCACTACTACCTGCGCCACGGCTGGGTCGGCGATTTCGGCAACTCCTTCGCCTCCCTCGATGTGGGGAAGAAGATGCAGAAGGCGGCAAGCCTCGACGAGGTGATCCGGCGCGAGACCGAGGCGGACTACTTCGGCGGCTTCTACGGCTACCTGGCGGGATACGACACCATGGGGAGCGCGCCGCAGACCATTGACCTCCTTTACGCGCAGTACCAACTGCCGGATAAGGTTCCCAATTACCCGACGCGGCTGGAGCGCAAGGCGATCGCCGAGCGGGCCGGGGCAAACCTGCGCAAGATGATCCCGGTGTTCGAGGGGGCCAACCGCCTCCTAGTCCTCGGGAAATACCAGGAGGCGGCCAGGCTCTACGACCAGCTCGCCAGCGCCTTTCCGAGCCGGGAGATGTTCAACAACGCCGGGGTGGCCTACGCCCTGGAGGCGCTGCGCCTGTTCCGGCCCGGGACGCTGCGCTTCGCCTACCCTTTCGAGTTCGACGCCGAGACCCGCCTGCGCGGCAAAGGAGGCAGGGCGAAGGGGATCGACCGGGATGCGGAGCGGCGCGACCGCCTGCTCCACGAGGCGGCCGACGCCTTCGACAAGGCGCTCCAGCGGGACCGGGAGTATGCGGTCGCCAAGGTGAACCTGGCCGCGGTGAATTCCATCCTGGGGGACCACGACACGGCGCTGGTCCTTGCCAACCAGGCCCTGGAGCTGGCCAAGAGGGAGGGGGAGGGACTCACCCTGGCCAATGCCCTGGTGGCGCGCGCGATTGCCTATGCAACGGGGGGGAACCCGGAGCGGGCGCAGGTCGATTTCGCAGCGGCGCGCAACTCGGGGAGCCGGCTGGCCGCACTGAACCTGGCGCTGGCGGGGGAAAAGGGAAGCTTGCCGGCTGCGGTGGAGCGGCAGCCACCCCCCGGGGAGGAAATCATCGCCGGCTTTTCTCCCCGCACCCCTTTCCCAAAGGATAAGGAGACGACCAGTTTCACCCTCCAGGGTGCGGCGGGTGATGAGCCGGCACTCACCCTGCTGGCCCGCAAAGGAGAGGGTTGGGAGCGGACCCTGGCTGTCACCGGCAGGCGTTTGGTGAGCGTCGTCGCCACCGGCCGCGGGTATGCCGGTGAGAGCGTCCGGGGGATCCGGGTCGGCGCCACCTTGGCCTCCCTGCAGGAGAAGTACGGCGAACCGGCGCGGACGGTACCGGCGCGCCAGGCGACCTGGCACATTTACCAGAAAAGCGGCATCGCCCTCGACCCGGCGCAGCGGGTGGCTGGGTGGCTTGTTTTCTCGACCGAATGATTGTATCTTCGGGGGAATTTTCCCCCCTGTCCGTCTCAATAGAAGAGAGGCACCGTAATGCATCACTTTTTATCTTGTACAGCAGGAATTCCAAGGAGGTTTGAAACATGAGAAAACGACTGTTGCTGTTGTTGTGCGGAGTGCCGCTGCTCTTTGCCGCGCTGTCCGGATGCTCCGGTCCCCAGGTGCGGAGCACTTCCCCGGAAGACAACCCCGAACACCACTACCTGACCGGGATGAACGCCCTGGAAAACGGCAAAATAGCCGTCGCCCAGGAGACGTTCGAGCGCGCGGTCTATCTCGACGAGCGCTTTTCCAAGGGGTATGCCGGGCTGGCCATCGTAGCCGCCGAAAAGGTGAAGCTGCAGGGGGACACAGGTCTGAGGCAGTTGGAGGCCGACAGGAGCTACGCCAACCTGAAGCAGGCAGATAAATACGCCGAAAAGGCCGACGAGGAGTTTGACCTATACGCGGCAAAGATCAGGGTGCATGCCCTGATGAAAGGGAAGGGGTGGCTGGAGGATGCCGGGGATGCCTTCAAGGACGGTGCCAAGCTCAAGGTGGACGAGCGGGCGCTCACCTACTACCAGGGGACCGAGGCGCTCGACTTCTTCATGGGAGTCGCCTACCTGGAGGGGCTGGAGTTCCAGAAGGCCCGCGACTCCTTCGCCGCCGTGCTGAACGCCAAGCGCGAGGGGAAATGGCACGAGAAGGCCGACAAGGGGTGGAAGAAGACGGACCGGATCGTGCGCGCCCTGGCCGGGATCACCGTCGGTGACGTCGGCAAAAAGATCGCCGTGAAGGATGCCGTCACCCGCGCCGACCTGACGGCCCTGCTGATAGACGAGATGAAGCTCGACAAGCTGTTCGGCGGCCGCATCCCTCTGGCCGCCGACGCCAAGCGGCAGGCCGAGTTCATCCCGGCCGACATCGCCAGCAGCCCGTTCCGGGAGGAGATCCTCACCGCGATGAAGTGGAAGGTGCGCGGTCTGGAACCGAAATACGACGAGACCGCCAGGGCCTACCTTTTTCTGCCTGGCGACAACGTTTCCCGGGGCGAAATGGCCCTCATCCTCGAGGATGTGCTGATCAAGCTGACCGGCGACGAGAAGCTTGCCTCCGCCTATTTCGGGCAGGACAAGTCCCCCTTTCCGGACGTGAGGAAGACCTCTCCGCTCTACAACGCGGTGATGAACATGACCACCCGCGGCATCATGGAAGGGGAGCTCTCCGGTGAGTTCCGGCCCGGCGATTCGGTTGACGGCGCCGAGGCGCTGCTGGCGATTCGGGTCTTGCGGCAGAAGCTGAATATCTACTAGCTGAAATTAAACTTTTAGGAGGAACTATCCCATGAAACGATTGCTCTTGGCATGCATCCTGTCTGCCTCCCTTGCGGGCACCGCCCTGGCTGACGACGTCCAATTGGACGCTTCATTCGAACAGGCCAACAAGTGGCTGGCAAACAACCATCTTTCCCTGACCGGCAGCCCCAATGGCGGGCCGCGAAACGACTTGGCGGCCTTCAACCCTGACCAGGAGGCGATCCTGTTCTACGGCCAAGGGGCAGCAAACCCCCAGCACTCCGTCGGCCAGAAGGAATTGATGGCTAAACGAGCGGCCGTGGTCATGGCACAGCGTGCCGTGGTTGAATACCTGGAAGGTTTCGGCCTGGTCGGCGAGACGCTCGTGAAAGATGGCGTAAACGAAAGCGACAAGGTAGCGCAGGTAGTGAAGGGGTTCGTAAAGGGTTCCCAGGTAGTATTCCAGGAATACAACGAGGGAAAGGGGATCGCAGTCGCCATTATCAAAATCGGCCTGCACGGGCCGAAGGGCTTCGCCACAGCAGTTTATGACAAGATGTATGACGACCCGAATGTCAAGAAGGAGTTGGACAAGCCCAAGTTCACGGCGCCGGTGGTTCCGCTGGACGCAGCGTACGACGGCCTGATCATCGATGCCACCGCGCAGGCCTTCCGGCCCGCCCTCATCAACCGGATCTTCTCTGCCAAGGGCGAGGTGCTCTACGATCCCGCCAAGATAAGCCAGAAGGTCCTCATCGAGCAGGGGTGCGGCGAGTACACCAACAGCGTCGACAAGGCGAAGGCGGCCCTCGAAACGCGCGGGGTGAAACATCCGCTGATCGTCAAGGCCGCCGGCATCTCCAACCCTGCCGACATCCAGGTGACCGACGACGATGCGGTGACCATCTTCTCCGCCAATCAGAAGGGGAATTTCATGTCCGGTGCCAAGGTCGCCTTCGTGCTGCAGTAGTGAAACAATTGACAACGCCATTTACAGCTGGGAACTATCAACATTGTCAATAGAGAGTTGAGGCGCCCAAGTTGTCAGATTACACATAGGACAGTCTAAAACAAATTTTGCCGGCACATTGCGAGATCGAAAAAGAATTTAGGTTGATCTGCCGTTATCCGTATCATCCGTTCAATCCGTGTGCTGGTTTTTACTTTGTCTTGGGTTAGTTTCTGCAGTAGGGATGAAAATTGAAGGGGCGGGCGCTGATCCGCCCCTTCAATTTTATCTTGTCAGGTTGCATGAAAATTCGTATAGTTCTGCTCGACTATTCATATTTCAACTGTATGTTATGCCGTGCGGTTATTTGTTAATAATTTTTAATTATATCTCACTATCTATTCTATGCCGGTAACGCAATAGCTAGCTCAGGGAATAGGTTCAGGCAGTTAATAGATCGGTTATGCTTTTCGTTAGACGCAGACCGCCTTTTCTAGCTGCCTGAACCTGCCTCTCTCATCACTGCCCGAGCAGGGCACCCCGCTCCCATCGAATAACGCCCCCCATCTTTACCAGCACCCCTTCTGACGTCAGCCGGGGGGCAATAGCACGGCAAGAAAACACGCCGACCTATCGGCAATGCCGTCCGCGCCAGCAGCGCCGGCTGCATCGCAGAAAGTGACGGTAAAAGGCAGCAGCATCGCAGGTCGTTTGCCGGGAAAGCATTGCACTATTTTTTGGAATCAGGGGAGGGAGCATGCTGCAAAAAGTGCTGTGGATACTGCTGCTAACGGGGTTCATGGCGACCCCCTGCCGGGCCAGGACCCTGGTCGTAGCCGGACGGCTCGCGAGCGAGGTGACGGTGACCCAGCAGATCACCTTCGGCGTCGATCAGAAACTCTCAGAACTCACCTACCGCTTCCCAGTGCCGGCGGGTATCCGGGTGCCGAGCCTCAGCCAGCGGCTTATCGAGCACCACTTGAGCTTCGACCCCCAGCCGTCCTCGGTCAAGGACGAGACCGACAGTTACGGCAATCTCTACAAGGTCGTCACCTGGCGGCAGCTGACCGGTGACGCCCGCGCCACCATCGCCTTCACCACCGCCATAGAAGCCATGCTGGACCCGCTGGCGGCCAATGCGCCGTTTCCCCTGGCGAGCGTGCCGGACGAGGCGCGGCTCTACCTCCAGGCTTCCAAGCTGGTGCAAAGCGCCGATCCCGAGATCAGCGGCAAGGCCGCTGAGTTGACCGCCGGTGCCGCGACCGAGTCGGCCGCGGTCGATGCCATCCTCAACTTCGTTACCGACCATATCCACTATCAAACCCCGCCCAAGTCCTACGACGCTCTTTTCGGCCTCACTACCGGCACCGGCAACTGCCAGAACTACGCCCACCTTGCTTGTGCCCTGCTGCGCGCCTCGAATATTCCGGCACGGGTGGCGGTTGGTCTCACCCTCAAGGACA
Organism: Geomonas sp.; assembly: GCA_036508065.1. Classification (GTDB taxonomy): domain Bacteria; phylum Desulfobacterota; class Desulfuromonadia; order Geobacterales; family Geobacteraceae; genus Geomonas. The sequence goes on from DATCHY010000416.1 coordinate 10,845, forward strand.
AGTGGAAGATCCCGCTGGACGACCACGGTTCATCGCTGGTGCAGGGGATGGGGGAGGGACTCCATGCCTGGATCGAGGTCTTCTATCCCGGCCTCGGCTGGCTTCCCTACGACCCGCAGCAGTCGAAGCAGTTCACCTCCACCCGGCACATCAAGTATGCCCACGGCCCCGAATGCGGCGGGATCGGCACCACCTGGCAGGCAGCGCCGGTGCTGCCACGCTACACTGCCGTTGTCAGCAGCAATTTCAGCAAGGACGTTGTGGCTCTGAGCCTGAAGGGATCGGGGGTCGAGCCACGCGGCTACATGGCGAG
>DATCHY010000417.1:0-7754 GCA_036508065.1 Geomonas sp.
CCTTCCCGACCCCGTACCTGTGCCGCCCGCTTGAGCACGGCGCCAACATCGTGATTCACTCCGCCACCAAGTACATCGACGGCCACGCCACCAGCGTAGGCGGCGTCATCGTCGATGGCGGCAACTTCGACTGGGGTAACGGCAAGTATCCGGAGCTGACCGAGCCGGATTCTAGCTACCATGGGCTCAAGTACCTCGAGGCGTTCGGCAGCGTCGCCTACATCGTCAAGGCGCGGGTGCAGCTGATGCGCGACCTGGGTGCCTGCACGGCGCCGCTCAACGCCTTCCTGTTCAACCTGGGGCTGGAGACACTCCCCCTGAGGATGCAGCGCCACAGCGAGAACGCCCTGGCGCTGGCGAGGTTCCTCGAAGGGCACGACTGCGTCCGCTGGGTCAGCTACCCGGGGCTGGAGAGCCACAAGAGCTTCCAGCTGGCCAAGCGCTACCTCCCGAAGGGGGCAAGCGGCGTACTGACCTTCGGCATCAAGGGCGGGGCGGCAGCGGGCAAAAAGTTCATGGAGAGCTGTGCCGTGGTGGCGCTCGTGGTCCACGTGGGGGACGCGAGGAGCTGCGTGCTGCACCCGGCGAGCACCACCCACCGGCAGCTTTCGGAAGAGCAGCAGATCGCCTCCGGGGTCACCCCGGACCTGATCAGGTTGTCGGTCGGGATCGAGCATATCGACGACCTGATCGCGGACATCGAGCAGGCGCTCAAAAAGAGTCAGAAAGAAGCAGATTTAGATTAAGATTAAGAACCCCATCCCCACCCTGACCCTTGAAGGGGAGGGAATCGTTCCAGCGGGAGATGAGGGCTTCTGAAAAGAAAAAGGCCGGGACGAATGATATTCGCCCCGGCCTTATCTTTATCTTTATCTGGTTCTTAATCTTAATCTTAATCTTAATCTGTTTTCTGGTTTCTGGTTATTTTCCGCAGCACTTCTTGTACTTCAGGCCGCTGCCGCAGGTGCAGGGGTCGTTGCGGCCCACCTTCGGGGCGCGAGCGATCGGCTTCTGGGTGACAGCCTTGCCGTCGGTGAAGAACCAGCCGGCCTGCTCCTTCTTGAAGAGGGCGAGCTCGTGGTGCACCTTCGGCTCCCCCTTCTCGGAGAAACGCGCGATGAACTCGACCTCTCCGGCCGTGTCCTCGCTGCCGCCCCCGTTCACGGAGATGATCTCCAGACCCTGCCACTCCGCGCTCTCAGCCCACTCCTTGGTACCCGCGACGTCATACCCTTCACGGTGCTTGGGGTGGGTGGTTTCGAATATGTAATCGGTCTCCACCTTCACGTATGCCGCATAGCGGGAGCGCATCAGCACCTCCGCGGTCTCCGCAGGGCGCACACCCTTTATAATGGGCTCACAGCAATCAGCGTAGGCTTTACCTGTTCCACATGGACACAACTCCATCTCTAACTCCTCCTTGTTGTTGCAATCTGTTCTGTATTTTTATGTCGTTCAGGGGGTTTCGTAGTCGGCGGCTACCACGGAAGAGCAGACGCCCTTCATGTAGCCTGCCACCTCGACGGCATGGTAGGGGTGCACCTGGTACGCCTGCAGGTCCTCCAGGGAGTCGAACCTGGTGACCAGGGCGATATCGGCGGACCTCTCAGTATGGATCAGATCGACCCCGACCTCCAGGTGGCGCAGCTGCTCGACCTTTCCCTCCATGCTCAAGAGGATTCCCCTCGCCTGCTCGATCCCCTCCGGGGTCCGCTCCTTCAGCTTGAATAGTACGATATGTGTAATCATCTTTTTCTCCCGGCAAAATCATGATGGTGCAACGGATACCATGTAATACATCGGCGCCCGCCTCCCTGTCAACGGCGGGGCGGGATTTTTTGATTAAAAATATGCATAAAGTTGTTGCACGGAGCCGGCAATGCTGATATAAGGACCAACAAGATCATAAAGGTCTTGTTGTCATCATAATGAGACGGGAGGATGAAATGGCTCGCATTGCAAAATTATTGAGTATAATGGTACTGCTCCTGGGGTCTTTCGCGGCACAGGGCGCGGCTGCGCAGACGGTAATGTTCGATACCGGGCATGGCGAACGTTTCCTCATTGGGGAGCCGGGGCCGCTGCAGCTCTCCGGTTTTGCCGAGATCGTCCGGACAACCGGGGTCGAGGTGGCACCCCTTGCGAAACCGATCAGCGACGAGAGCCTGGCAGGCGCCGACGCCCTGGTGATTTCGGGCGCATTTGCACCATTTCATCCCAATGAGATAGAGGCGCTTGTTCGTTTCATGCAGAGAGGGGGGAGGCTCGCCATCATGCTCCACATCGCCCCTCCGCTGGGCCCCCTGCTTGAGCGCCTCGGCATAACCTACACAAACGGTGTCGTCCAGGAGCGGGAAAGCATCATCGGAAGCCAGCCGCAGGATTTCCGGGTGAACCGTCTCGGCAGCCACCCGGTCCTGCAGGGGATAACCCAGTTCAGCCTGTACGGGGCCTGGGGGCTCATGAGCATTGACGAGAGATCCCGCATGGTGGCCTCGACCAGCCCGCAGGCCTGGATAGATCTGCACCGCGACAAGATCCAGACGCAGGAAGAGACCGCCTCTTTCGGGGTGCTCGGTGCAGGGGAGCTCGGCAAAGGGGGGTTCCTGGTGTTCGGAGACGACGCGATCTTCCAGAACAAGTTCCTGGACGCAAACAACAAGGCGCTCGCCGTCAACCTGGCAGGCTGGCTCAAATGAAGTCAGGCAGCAGTCAAATCAGAGTCAAACAGCACCCGAATCAAGGTAGGCAGCATTCAAATCAAGGAGGATACTGAAAATGGCACAGGCTTTGGAGATCTACAAGTGTGAAAGTTGCGGCAACATCGTTGAAGTGTTCCACGCAGGTCCCGGTGAACTGGTCTGCTGCGGCAGCGCCATGACGCTGCAGACGGCGAACACCGTCGAAGCCTCGAAGGAAAAGCATGTGCCGGTGATCGAAAGGGGTGAGGGCACCATCACGGTGAAGGTAGGCTCTATCCCGCACCCGATGGAAAGCGCCCACTTCATCGAATGGATTGAGCTGATCGCCGACGGCAAGGTGTACCGGGCCATGCTCGCGCCGGGCCAGGCCCCCGAGGCGACCTTTGCCGTCAGCGCCGTCCAGGTCACCGCCCGCGAGTTCTGCACCCTGCACGGCCAGTGGTCCGCCGAAGGTTAGGATCGTTTGGCGGCAGGAGATGACATGAAAAAAGAGGGGGACGGCTTTAAGCCGTCCCCCTCTTTTTTTAACATCCACCTGTTATCAGCTGTGCCAGCACCCTTACCCGCCCATGCGGGGCACCCTCTCCCGGGGGGAGAGGGCATACCTGTTGGAAATAGAGGGCTGGCTGCCGTTATCTGCCGCTGCGACGCACCGCATTCGAGGCGGGACGCGGCGCGCTCTTGGCGCCGGCACCAACGGCATGGCGGCCGGCTGCAGGCTTCGCGCCAGCCTTTGCCCCCGGAGACTCCTTGCGGCGCTGCGGCTCGCGCGGCGGCCGGACGAATTCGGCATCCTTCTTCGGGGCGGCGACGCTGTAGTCGAATCCCTCCACGATGCGCCTCTCGATCTTGGCACCCATCACGCGCTCGATCCCGCGCACCAGCAGGTCGTCCTCGTTGGCCACCAGCGTGAAGGCGTCGCCGGTCTTGGCGGCGCGACCGGTACGGCCGATGCGGTGCGTGTACGCCTCGGGGGTGTCCGGAATGTCATAGTTGATGACATGCGAGATCAGGGAGACGTCGATGCCGCGGGCAGCTATGTCCGTCGCCACGAGGATCTGGAAGGTGCCGTCCCTGAAGCCGTCAAGCGCCGCCTGCCTTCTGTTCTGGGACAGGTTCCCCTGCAGGGAGGCGGCCTTGTAGCCGCTTTTTTCCAGCTGTTCCCCCACCCTTTTGGCGCGGTGCTTGGTCCTCGTGAAGATCAGCACGCTCTCGGTGTCGGTGTGTTTCAGCAGTTCGAACAGGAGCGGGGTCTTCAGATGCTGGGAAACGGGGTAAAGGGCATGGGACACCGTCGCGGCGGGAGCGGTCCGGCTCACCTGCACCGTCACCGGCTTCCTGAGTATGTCTTGCGCCAGCCTTCTGATGTCGTCCGGCATGGTGGCGGAGAACATCAGGGTCTGCCTGGCGTACGGCAGCACCTTCAGGATCCTCTTCACATCCGGAAGAAAGCCCATGTCGAACATCTGGTCCGCCTCGTCCAGCACCAGCATCTCGACCTTGGAGAGGTTAACCGTCCCCTGGGAGATGTGGTCCAGCAAGCGCCCCGGGCAGGCGACGACGATCTCGACCCCTTCCTTAAGCTTCTTGATCTGCGTGTTGATGTTGACGCCGCCGTAGACGGTGACACTCCTCAAGCGGGTGAGTTTCCCCATGGCGTTGAGCGCATCGTTGATCTGCTCGGCAAGCTCCCTGGTCGGGGCGACGACCAGCGCGCGGACGTGGCCGCGCTCTCCCTGCATGAGGCGGTTCAGCATCGGCAGGCCGAAGGCCGCGGTCTTTCCTGTTCCCGTCTGGGCGAGCCCCATGACGTCCTGCCCGTCCATTACCGGGGGGATCGCCTGCAGCTGGATGGGGGTCGGGGTGACATACCCGAGGGCCTCCACGCCGGCCTGAATCTGGGGGTGCAAATTGAACTTTTTGAAATCCACTGTTACTCCTATCTGTTTGTTTTTTCCCACAAAAAACCCCAGAAGCCTGGCAAGGCCCGTGGGGTCCGTTGACTGATTACACAGCCAACTATACCATGATTAGTGGTGAAGGTGGCGGATTTTATTTCCATCCTGACTGGCAACGCTCGCTTATTGGATCCGGCTCACCATATGCGGGCAGTGGTAGTTCTTAGTTCCAGGGCCGTCGGGTCTGGACCGATTACTGTTGACAGGGGCCCGGCAACTCAACTACTATTAGCGCGATTTCACCACCGTAGGAACACAGGGCGGCAATGCACTACAGACAACTGATAGCTTTGCTCATGATATCTGCCTATCTGCTCCTCCCGCTGGATACTTTCGCGAACCTCGAACCTCCGTTTTCCCCTTCCCCGCATAACGGCACCTCCCTGTTGGAGACCGCCTCCCCGAACCATCCCGCCTCGCACTCCCCCTGCTCAGACCGGCACGGGACGGGCGGCTGCACTTCCACCTGCTCCTGCTGTTCCTGCTGCTCATTCTTCGCGCCGCTCCCCACTGGCGTCGCCTGCCGGACCATGCCGCCCGCGATGTCATTCTCGATGCTCGAACCCTTCAAGCGCTTCCCGGAAGTATACCTCCCGATCTTCGTACCCCCGCAAAACCGCGTCTAATCTCCTACAAACAGATTAAGGCTAAGGTTAGGAAAAGTCCTTCTCCTTCAAGCGCAAAACAGGACAGATTCCATCTCGTTCCCAAGCTGGAGCTTGGGAACGAGGAAAAACCTGAAAAAAACCAGATTAAGCCAAAGGTCAAGGCTAAGAGAGGGGGGATACTCAACCTCAACCTTAACCTCAACCTATCTTTAAGGAGCATACCGTGAACACCAAGGAACGCACCCTGTCCCAGTCACTTTGGGACTATTTATGTTCACTCAAGCTGGCCATGACTCTGCTGCTAACCCTGGCCATCACCTCGATTATCGGTACCGTTATCCCGCAGGGGGGCGTTTCGCCCGCATACATCGAGAGCATCAGCCAGGCCAAGATGAAACTCTACCAGGCACTGGGTTTCTTCGACATGTACCACTCCTGGTGGTTCATACTGCTTCTCGGAGCGCTCTCGGCGAACCTTTTCGCCTGCTCCATCAAGCGCCTGCCGCAAATCTGGAAGCTCGTCACCCAGCCGGTGACTACCCTGGACGAGGGGCTGCGCAAGACCCTGCCGAACCTCGCCAGCATTAACTCGCCGGAGCCTGCGCGGGCCCTCAAGGAAAGGATGGTCCGGATCCTGGGCGCCTCCTTCTCGACGCCCCTGGTGACCGAAACGGACGGCGCCTATCACCTGTTCGCCGAGAAGGCGCCCTGGTGCCGCCTGGCGGTCTACGCCGTGCACCTGAGCATCCTGGTGATCTTCGTCGGCGCGATCACCGGTTCCCTCTTCGGCTTCAAGGGGTTCGTCAACATCCCCGAGGGGGAGAGCGTCACGCAGATCGCTGGCCGGGACGGCAAGTCAATAGACCTGGGCTTCGCCGTGCGCTGCGACAAGTTCAGCGTCTCGTTCTACGACACCGGCGCGCCCCGGGAATTCAAGAGCCTGCTCACCGTGCTGGAAAACGGCAAGCCGGTTCAGGGGTACCAGCAGATCCCGGTCATCGTCAACGCCCCCTTGAGCTACCAGGGGATCACCTTCTACCAGTCGAGCTATGGCAAGGCCGGGCAGCACAACTTCACCGTGAGCGGCCCCGACGGCAGCCACCCGGTCGCCGTCAGCGTCCCGAGTGGGGGGTCGGCACGACTGCCGGACGGCGGCGGCATGCACGTGCTGGAGGCGACACCGGACGTAGCCCCGTTCGAGCCTGGCCGATCCGGCCCGGCCGCAAACATCGAAATCCATAAGAAGGGCGGGCAGACAGTCAGGATGGTCGTCTACGCCAACTATCCCGAGCTCAACCTGCAATCGGCCAAGAAGAGCGGCGCTCCCCTCTTCAGCTACGCAGGTGGCAAGGAGAGCGTCTACACGGGTCTGCAGGTGGCCCGGGACCCCGGGGTCTGGATCGTCTGGCTCGGCTGCCTGCTCATGGTGGTCGGCGTCTACTGCGCCTTCTTCCTGTCGCACCGCAGGGTCTGGGTGCTGGTGAAGGATGGAGAAGTCGTCATCGGCGGCAACGCCAACAAGAATCCCGCCGGCTTCGAGCTCTACTTCGACCGGCTGGTGCAAAAGATCAAGGATGAACTTTCGCCCGGGGAGAAGAGATGACCCCGTGGCGCGTGACAGGAGGATGAATTGTGGAGCAATTGTGAAAATCGGCATCTGCCTCAGGTTGCCGTGGCGTATTTTCCGGGCCTATGCTAGAAAAAAGGTAATGATCCGGCACGACAAAGGCCCGGAACCCAGCCTGTTCACTCCTGCCCCGGAAAGGGATCTCGGCCTTGGCCAAAGGGCGACCCACCGGGTCGCCCCTACGAAACCCGGGCGAGCTGGACGTAACAGATGATGACGTACCAAGGGAGGATCGCTCCCGCGGTTCCAGACCCGCCAAGCACCCGAGTCCGCGACAGCCATTTTCGGTGGAACCCATGAAGATCATGATCAAATACCGGCTATTGCTCGCCATGCTGGCCGCAACTGGCGCCGTGGTCATCTGCATGTTCCTCATCATGCAGTGGAGCATCGGCCGCGGCTTTCTCTCCTACATCAATACCATGGAGCAGGAGCGCTTCGAGAAGCTCGCCGATGTGCTGGAGCAGTCCTACGCGACCCGAGGGGACTGGGAGTTCCTGCGCGAGGACCCCTCGGCCTGGTTCAAACTGTTGTCCGAGACACACCCCCGGGAGGGAGCCGACCTGGAACACGGCGACCGGCGGGAAAAGAGGTTCGCCCGGCAGGCGCGGAACTTTCCCAACCTGACCGGCCTGAGGCCGCCGCCGCCCCCCGCGCACCGCTTCGAGACGCGCGTGCTCCTGCTGGATGCGGGCCGCAACCGGCTCGCCGGACCGGCCGGAGAGCGCGACAAGGTCAACTTCAAAAGCATCGTCAGCGACGGGCGGGTGGTGGGGTACCTCGGCATTCTGCCCAAGCAGCACCTGACCGACACCCACCAGCTCATGTTCGTGCAACAGCAGAAACTCGCCATGGCGAT
>DATCHY010000418.1:0-3962 GCA_036508065.1 Geomonas sp.
GGCGACGGTCTCCACCGCTCCCCTGACTATCTCCGTTTCGTCGAGCTGCTCCGTTTCCCGCCCGACGATATAGGAAAGGGCGAGGCGGGCTCCGGGGAGATCATCGCGCTCGAGCGCCTTGGCCACCTTGCCCGACTCGACATGCAGGGAGCGTGCGGCGAGCGAGACCCAGGCGAGGTAGAGCCCGAGCACGAACCCGGCATCGGGCGCGATTGCAGAGGCGGCCAGCAAAAGGAGCGCCGCGCCCGCGTAGCTGACTCCGACCGTCGTCACCAGCAGGGCGACTCCGGCCAGACGTTCATTGGGGAATAGACGGCGCAGGGGGGGCTCGAGAAAGGAGATCATCCGGCCGATCGCAACCACCGGGTGCGGCAGCGCGCGCGGGTCACCGAGGACGAGGTCGAGGACAACGGCCGCCAGGACGATGGCGGTATCTCTTTGGAGCAATTCAATCAATTAGGATGTTCCTCAACAAGCTCAAAAGCAAAATGCATAGCACACGGATGTTACGGATTGAACGGATAACGTCAGATCAGCCAGAATCTTTCTGGGAAAAAGCCGGAACAGCCTTATTCTTACAGTTTTAGTTTTAATCTGCTTTCATCCAGCGTTGTCCGGTTTAATTCCTGCAAACAAACCACAAAGAAACATTAGCCACAAAAAGGCACAAAACGCGCAAAAAGGTAAAGGCATTAAAGGTTTATTTTGTGCATTTTGTGCATTTTTGTGGCTAAAAAGATTCTGGTTTCAATCCGTTCAATCCGTGTGCGAGTTTTTGACTCTGCTAGTCTGCCGCACTTCCGGTTACTGTCGCACCGCAGATCTCGAAGATGCGCGCCATATCCAGGTGCTTTTCCATGTGCGTCGCCAGCAGGTCGAAGGGGTCGCTGAGCGGGGTCACCTCGGCCTGTTCCGGTACCCCCTTGCCGCGCCGGAGCCGGTTCAGGAATGCGGTCCTGAAGCCGTGGTTGTCAAAGATCCCGTGCAGATAGGTGCCGAACACGCGGCCGTCCTCCGAGACGGCGCCGTCGTCGATGCCGGTCGCACGTAGCGAGCGCTCGGCAATGGCCGCAAAAGGCCGGGCACCGGCGCCGAGCACGGTCTGCCCCATATGGATCTCGTAGCCCGAGATGGCGGCCTCGCAGCCGGGCATCAGCTCGATCGCTGCCGGGAGCAGATGCGCTTCCACCTGGTGCGTTTCCTTTTCCTCGAACATGGTCGTTTCGACGTCCAGAAGCCCGAGCCCCGCCGCTTCGGTCAGGTCCCCCTCCACCCGGTGCGGGTCGAGCACCAGGTTTCCCAGCATCTGGTAGCCGCCGCAGATTCCCACGATCGGCCCCTCGAACTGCCCGATGGCGTCAAAGAGCCCCTTCTCCCGCAGGAAGCGCAGGTCCGCCATGGTGGACTTGGTCCCGGGGAGTATCAGCAGGTCCATGGTCTCGACCATGCGCGGGGTGTCGATGTAGAAGAGCGCCACGTCGGGCTCCGCCTCCAGCGCGCTGAAATCGGTGTAGTTGGAGATCCTGGAGAGCCTGAGCACGCCGATGCGCAGCCTCGCTTCCCCGCTGCCGGCGGCAGCCGACGGGTTCACCCTTTTCTGCAGGGCGACGCTGTCCTCCTCCGGAATGGAGAGCCCGGTGAACCAGGGAAGTACGCCAACTACCGGTACCCCGGTCCGCTTCTCGACGAACTCGATTCCGGAGCTGAGCAGGGAGGGATCACCGCGGAACTTGTTGATGATGATCCCCTTGACCATCGCCTTTTCTTCGGCCGTCAACAGCTCCAGCGTCCCCACGATCTGGGCGAAGACGCCGCCGCGGTCGATGTCCGCGATCAGGATGGCGGGCGCTCCGGCCATGGCGGCGGCCTTCAGGTTGGCGATGTCGTGGGCGCGCAGGTTGATCTCGGCGATGCTCCCCGCCCCCTCCATGACGATGAAGGAGAAGCGCGCCTTCAGCCGCTCGAAACTCTCGCGCACCCTTTCGAAGGCCTCGGGCTTGTATTCGTTGTACTCCTTGACCACCATGTTGCGCACCACCCGTCCCTGCACGATCACCTGGCTCCCGGTGTCGGAATTCGGCTTCAGCAGGACCGGGTTCATGTCGGTGTGGGGCGGGATGCCGCAGGCTTCGGCCTGCACAGACTGGGCGCGGCCGATCTCGCCCCCCTCTGGGGTCACGGCGGAGTTGAGCGCCATGTTCTGCGACTTGAAGGGGGCGACCGCAATGCCGCGGCGCTTGAGGATCCGGCAGAATCCGGCGGTGATGACCGATTTGCCGACGTCGGAACCGGTGCCGCAGAACATGAGGGCGCGGGGGTCGGAGGCCGGGATCTCGGGGGGAGGTTCGCTGGTCCGGTCCCTCGTGCCGTCGGTCGCGTAGCCGCGCGGGGTCACCATGCGGCCGTCGTCGCAAAGGCGCGTTGCCGCGTTACCGATGATGACGATGGAGAACATGTCGATCGGGTGGGAGAGCATCTCGCCGAGCGTGGTGATGATCCGCTCCTCGCCGGCCCTGCAGGCGTTCCTGACGATGCCGACCGGGACCTCGGTGCCGCGCGCCGCGATCAGGATGGCGGCCGCCTCCTCGATCTGGGTGACGCGCCCCTTGCTGCGCGGGTTATAGAGCGCCACTACGAAGTCGGCCGAGGCGGCAGCCCGAAGCCTCTTCCTGATGGTTTCCAGCGGCGTCATCAGGTCCGACAGCGATATCACCGCAAAGTCGTGCATGAGCGGCGCGCCCAGTACGGAGGCCGCAGCCTGTACCGCGGAAACCCCGGGAACGACGATGATTTCCACGTTTGCGAAGGGGGAGGGCGAGCCGTCCTTAGCCGCGTCGGCCAGTTCGAGGGCGAGCCCCGCCATGCCGTAGATGCCGGCGTCGCCGCTTGAGACCAGGGCGACTAGCTTTCCGGATGCGGCGATGGCGAGCGCCTCGGAGCAGCGCTCCACCTCGCGCATCATTCCGGAGGAGACCACTTCCTTTCCGGCCAGCAGCGGCTCGATGAATTCCAGGTAGGTCTTGTAACCGACCACCACGTCAGCCTTCTCGATCGCCTGGTGCGCCTCGAAGGTCATATGGTTCAGCCCGCCGGGGCCGATACCTACCACAAAAAGTTTCGACATGAAAACCAACCTCTTTTAACAGGGATGACAGGAGAAACAGGATAATTATAAAGTTCAATGGTACCGAAGGCGTCAGAACCAAGCTAGCCGTAGGGTGGGCCGTGCCCACCGGAAGCCGAAGGCCAGGGCACCCGCAAGGGGTGCCCCTACAGAATCGGTGTTTGCGGGTATCCAGGCCGACGCTGATCGGTGGGCACGGCCCACCCTACGCTATCTGATCGTTGACCTGAATACTTACAAGATTTTGTAATGTGCTGAATAGTTGCGATTTAACCAGCCTTAGATTTTGCCTGGATCTCCGCGATGGCCAGGGTCACGTTGCCGCTTTTCACCTTGTGCAAGAGGAGCCTGCCGCCTCCCGAGGCGAGGAGCGCCGCCGGCTCGGCAACGCCCCAGGCGCCGATCGCTGCGAAGGCGTGGTCCGAGGCGGGGGAGGGGGCGTCGACGCCGTTTAACTGGTCGCTCTGGTAAAGTTGGATCGCTACCCCCGACTGCGCCGCAAATTCGAGCAGCCCCGATTCATCCCCCTTGGCCTGCGCGGTGGCGATGTATTTCACGCTCTTAAACGAAAGCGAGAGCCGCTCCAGGTGCGCCGCCACGACCGACTCGATCTCGAAGGCGGAGGTGCCCCTGTTGCAGCCGATCCCGAGGCAGAGGTCCTGGGGGCGCAGCACGAGGAGCCGGTCAGAGTGCTGCTCGCGCGGGATGATCCGGTTGGTGACGAAGAGCTGGCCGCTCGCGCCGCTTTCCAGCGCGGCAGCGAAATCCTCATGATAAGAGAGCACCCCTTTTCCCTCGCAGTAGCGTCGCACTGCGTGATCGTGATCCACAACGGCGA
>DATCHY010000419.1:0-2348 GCA_036508065.1 Geomonas sp.
CTGGTCACCGAGATCATCGCCGCCTCGACCGTCTACACCACCAAGAAGCACGGCCCGGACCGGGTGGTCGGCTTTACACCGATCCCCGCCATGTCGATGATCAGCTACGCTGCCGGGACCCGCTTCCTGCAGCTGTTGGGCGGCGTGGCGCTCAGTTTCTACGACTGGTACTGCGACCTTCCCCCCGCCTCGCCGCAGGTCTGGGGCGAGCAGACCGATGTGAACGAATCCGCCGACTGGTACAACGCCTCCTACATCGTCGTGTGCGGCTCCAACGTCCCGATGACCCGCACCCCGGACGCCCACTACCTGGCCGAGGCACGCTACCGAGGTGCCAAGGTGGTGGTCATGTCGCCCGACTATTCCATGGCGAGCAAGTTCGCCGACGCCTGGCTCCCGGTCGAGCAGGGGCACGACGGCGCCTTCTGGATGGCGCTTAACCACGTGATCCTGAAGGAGTTCTACGTGGACCGCCAGGTCCCCTTCTTCGAGGACTACGTCACCAGGTTCAGCGACCTCCCGTTCCTGGTCAAGCTCTCGGAAACGGACGGGATCTGGCGCCAGGGGGAGTTCCTCCGGGCCGACGAGCTGGAGCGCGCCGGCGGGATCGAGCTCGCCGACTGGACCTTCTGCGTCGCGGACCGCTTGGGCGAGGTGCGCATCCCGCACGGCAGCCTCGGCTCGCGCTGGAGCAAGGAGGAGGGGAAGTGGAACCTCGACATGAAGGACATGGTGGACGGGGTCGAGATCGACTGCGCCCTGAGCCTGATCGGGAAGGAGACCCGCAAGGTGCGCTTTCGCTTCGAGGGGGAGCCGGATGCGATCCGGGAGGTACCGGCACTGCAGGTGCCGACCAGGAGCGGCACCGTCACGGTCACCAGCGTCTTCGACCTCATGATGGCACATTTCGGGGTGTCCCGCGGGCTCTCCGGCGACTACCCGAGGGACTACGAGTCGGAACTCCCCTTCACGCCGAAGTGGCAGGAAAAGTTCACCGGCGTCGACGCGCAGACGCTGATCAACACCGCCCGCGAATGGGCCGGAAACGGGGAGCAAAGCCGCGGCCGGAACCTGATCATCAGCGGTTCCGGGATCAACCACTGGTACCACAACGATCTCATCTTCCGCGCAGCCATCACCGCGCTCGTCCTCACCGGGAGCGTCGGGAGAAACGGTGCCGGGCTCGCCCATTACGTGGGGCAGGAGAAGGTGGTGCCGCTCGCCCCCTGGACCTCGGTCGCCATGGCCAGCGACTGGGTCAACTCCTCCCGGCTGCAGAACGCGCCCAGTTTCTGGTACCTGCACTCGGACCAGTGGCGCTACGACCGCAACTTCGCCGATTACTGCAAGCCCGCGACGGGCGGGAATATGCCGCTGCACGCAGCCGACGTCAACGCCAAGGCGGTCCGGCTCGGCTGGCTCCCCTTCGCCCCCCACTTCAACGACAACACGCTGAAGCTCATGGAACAGGCGAAGGCGGCGGGGTGCGGCAGCGACGCGGAGATCCGCGCCTGGCTGGTGGCGCGGCTCAAGAGCGGCGCGACCCGCTTCGCCGTCGAGGATCCGGACCGCGAGGGGAATGCACCGAAGCTCTGGTTCATCTGGCGCGGCAACGCCATCTCGGCGAGCGCCAAGGGGCACGAGTTCTTCCTGAAGCACGTGCTGGGCGCCACGAACAGCAGCGTGAGCGCGGGGGAAGCCGCCAAGGGGGAGGTAAAGGATATCGTCTGGCACGACAAGGCGCCGGAAGGGAAGGTGGACCTGGTGGTCGACCTCAACTTCCGGATGGACACCTCGGCCATGTATTCTGACATCGTGCTCCCCGCCGCCACCTGGTACGAGAAGAGCGACCTGAACACGACCGACCTGCATTCCTTTGTGAACTGCATGGACGCCGCGGTGCCGCCCTGCTGGGAGTCCCAGAGCGACTGGAAGATCTTCGGCATGATCGCGAAGAAGGTGAGCGAGCTCTCGGAAAAGCACCTCCCCGCGCCGATGCAGGACGTGATCGCCGCGCCCCTTTTGCATGACACCCCCGGCGAGATCGCCCAGCGCACGGTGCTCGACTGGAAGAAAGGCGAATGCGAGCCGGTGCCGGGAAAGACCATGCCGAACCTCGACATCGTGGAGCGCGATTACCCGAACATCTACAACCGCTTCATGTCGCTTGGACCCGGCATCGCCCGTCTGGGCGCCCACGGCGTGCACTATGAGGCGGATGACGTGCACGCCAAGCTGCTGAGGGACCTGCCGAACCGCTCCTGGGGCGACCGGAGCTTCGTCGACCTGGAGGACGAGCGGGTGGTGGCCGACGTGCTCCTGGCTCTCGCGCCCGAGACCAACGGCGA
>DATCHY010000420.1:0-6708 GCA_036508065.1 Geomonas sp.
CCGGCGTCAAAAACCGGCGCCGGCATCCAGTCCCGAAACCGGTACGGCAAACCCGCCTCTAATCCACCGCATGCCAACGCGCCCCCCGCCTCCGATCAGGCAGGGGGCGTGTCTTTTTCCCGGGCGCACGGTGAGACTCAACTTCCCTCTCGACAAAATGAGGTATTTGCAATATATTCGCCAAATACTGTATACAAACTGCTGCGCCCGCGCTTTTGCCCGACGGCCAGCCAAAGATACCGTGTCACCCAATCATCCCACCAAAAGGAGAAGAGAACCGATGGCAACTCCCGAATTCAAGTACCAGGACGCCTTCCCGCTCGGGCCCGACGAGACGAAATACCGCCTTATCCCGGATACCCAGAAATACGTGACCGTCGCCGACTTCGACGGCAAAGAGGTCCTCAAGGTCTGCCCCGAGGCGCTCGCCATCGCGGCGAACATCGCAATACGGGACGTCTCCTTCCTGCTGCGCCCCGAGCACAACGAGCAGGTGGCAAAGATACTCGCGGACCCCGAGGCCTCCCAAAACGACAAGGGTGTGGCGCTCGCCTTCCTCAAAAACGCGGAGGTCGCGGCCCGGTTCGAGCTGCCGGTCTGCCAGGACACCGGCACCGCCATCGTCATGGGCAAGAAGGGGCAGCAGGTCTGGACCGGCGTCAAGGACGAGGAATACCTGTCCCGCGGGGTCTACAAGACCTACACCGAGGAGAACCTGCGCTACTCGCAGACCGTGCCGCTCGACATGTACCAGGAGATCAACACCGGGACCAACCTGCCAGCCCAGATCGACCTCTATGCGACGCAAGGGATGGAGTACAAGTTCCTCTTCATCACCAAGGGTGGTGGATCCGCCAACAAGACCTACCTGTTCCAGGAAACCAAGGCGCTCCTCAACCCGGACAGCCTGGTGAAGTTCCTGGTCGCCAAGATGAAGACGCTCGGCACCGCGGCCTGCCCTCCCTATCACCTGGCCTTCGCCATCGGCGGCACCAGCGCCGAGGCCTGCCTGAAGACGGTGAAGCTCGCCAGCGCCAAGTACCTCGACGCGCTCCCCACCTCGGGTAACGAGGGTGGCCGGGCCTTCCGCGACCTCGAGCTCGAAGAGAAGATCCTGAAGGCGGCGCAGGAAAGCGGCATCGGCGCCCAGTTCGGCGGCAAGTACTTCTGCCATGACGTCCGCATCGTCCGCCTGCCGCGCCACGGCGCCTCCTGCCCGGTCGGCATGGGGGTCTCCTGCTCCGCGGACCGCAACATCAAGGCCAAGATCAACAAGGAAGGGATCTGGGTCGAGCAGATGGACGACAACCCGGGGCGTCTCATCCCCGAGAAGTACCGCGGCAAGCACGAGCACGGCGTCAGGATCGACCTGAACAAGCCGATGAAGGAAGTCCTCGCCGAGCTCAGCAAGCATCCGGTCTCCACCCCGCTCCTTTTGTCCGGGACCATCGTCGTGGGACGCGACATCGCGCACGCGAAGTTCAAGGAGATTCTCGACTCCGGCAAGCCGCTTCCCGAGTACCTGAAGAGCCACCCGATCTACTACGCCGGTCCGGCCAAGACCCCGAAGGGGAAGCCGTCCGGCTCCTTCGGCCCGACCACCGCCGGCCGCATGGACTCCTATGTCGACCTGCTGCAGGAAAACGGCGGCTCACTGATCATGATCGCCAAGGGCAACCGCAGCCAGCAGGTGACCGACGCCTGCCTGAAGCACGGCGGCTTCTACCTCGGCTCCATCGGAGGGCCTGCGGCGATTCTCGCCGAGGATAACATCAAGAAGGTCGAGTGCATCGACTACCCGGAACTCGGCATGGAGGCGGTCTGGAAGATAGAGGTCGTCGACTTCCCGGCTTTCATCCTGGTGGATGACAAGGGGAACGACTTCTTCAAACAGCTGGGCGTCTAACCGGCGACCGGCACGATAAACGCAAAAAGCCCCCGGTGCCTTATGGCAGCGGGGGCTTTTTCGCGTTTGAGTGGAAGGCTCGAAGGGAACGCTACATGTAGACCATGACCCGGAAGGTGATCCTGCCGTCCATCGTGGTGAAGGGGATGGTGACCCCCTTGCACTGGACGCTCATGCTCCCGTCCTTGGCAGCCGCCTCGGGCGGGTCGGTGATCGGGCGGATGCGCCCGGAGACGACGAGCGGCAGTCCGAGGGCGACGGAGCCGTACTGCTCGTGGTACTTGGCCTTGAAGACGCCGGCGATGTTGTTGGTCACCTCCCCGATCGCGTCATTGACCGATTCATCGTCCGGCTCATCCAGCATCAGAAGTTCCTTGGCGATCTGGTCCGCCGAGGCCTTCTCGGTGGCGAAGAGTATGTAGCCGACCCGGTCGCCGGCAACCCCGATGATGCTGATCACGTCGCTGCCCATCGGGTTGATCCTCTTCTCCACCTTGCCGGCGTAGATGTCGGTGTCCATGTAGCTCTTGAACGTGTCCTGGGTGGCCGACATAATGGTGAACATGATCTCTTCAAAGCTAATACTGCTCAAAGCATCCCTCCCTTGCGAAATATCCATGAAGTATCTGAAGATTTAGAGCCTGGCTCACAGGAATTGCCCGGGGTCGTCGGTGCAGACGATCCCATCCAGCACGTCGAGCAGACGATCGTTGAAGGATCCCTTCATCTCCTGCTTCATGATCTGCAGGGCGATGGACGAGGAAAGTGCCTTGCGGCAGGAGCGGTCGATGGTGAGGGTGCAGTAGACGTCACAGATCGCCCCCACCTGGGCGCTGCGCGAGATCGCCGTACCCTTCAGTCCCTGCGGGTAGCCGTTGCCGTTATTGCGCTCGTGGTGGGAACGGACGATGCCCAGCGAAATGTCGCTGATCCGGGTGTTCTTTTTCAGGTACTGGTACCCATCCTCCGGATGCTGGCGGTACGCCTCCATCTCGGCTGCGGTCAGCCTCCCCTCCTTGTTGAGGATCTGCTGCGAGACGAAGATCTTGCCGAAGTCGTGCAGCAGGGTCCCGATCCCGACATCGAGCATCTCGTCGTGGGAGAGGAGGTAGGCGTCGGAATGAAGCAGCACCGAGAGAGCGGTGACCTGCAGGCTGTGCACAAAGGTGTAGTAGTTGTGCGACATGACGCTTTCCAGGGAGGTAAAGGAATCCTTGTCGCTGGCCAGGTACTGCAGCAGGTTTTCCACCAGACGCTTGCTGCGGGAGAAGTCCGAGACCTTCTCCGGGTGTTCGAAGATGTCCCCCACGAAGTTGATGGAGGTCTGATAGATGATCTTCCCCTTCGTCTTCGCCTGCAGGGTATCGTCCTTCAGCACCCGTTCGGCGTTATTCTCCATGAAGGTGGTGATCACCTCCAGATCCGCCGGGCTCACGAAGAGGAACTCCACGTTGTTTTCCATCAGGCGGGCGGCGTCCAGGTCGGAAAAATTGCGGCCATGGCTCTTGTAGAGGATGTGCTTGTTGCCGCTTAGTATAAATAACGCGACATCGGGAAAGATGTCCGCCTGGATGCTCTCGATACTGACTGGCACGTACATCTCACCCATAACCGCCTCCGTCTGATTACCTGCGCCTGCCATCCTTGTGGAAGGCTAGGCACAGGTAACCATATCGGCAGCAGAGCGGTAATCTTTAAGCCCCAGCCGAGAAACTTTCCGGCAAAAGCCTATATACCGGTCATTTCCTGTAGTTTGAGCTCGAGGTCGTCACCATTTACCCGCACGGTCACCCCCCCCTCCTCCTCGGTCCGGATCATCCCCTCGGTGATCCATGTCCTGAGCCGGTCCTCTTCCACGCCGAACTTCGACACAGCTTCCTCAATGGTGTACCAGGTTTTCGAAACTAGCATGACACGCCCTCCTTTCCATTCTGGATATAAAATCGACCTGACTGTACTGATCTGCGGCTTCAGAGCAAGACAAACTCTCCCCCCTTCGCAAAGGGAGACTTTGACTTACGGTTGCATGGTACCGCGGTTGCCTTCGAAGTCAAGCCGCCCGCTGGCTATCCGGCTTTTAACTTTAGCCTTCAACGTTCACCCTGTAGACCTGACCTGATTTTTACCTTTCCGGGTTTTGTGACTATTCAGCACTTTCGAAATGTTTCACTAAAGCCCAAACCCATTTCGACAGTATCCCCTTCAGCCATGTTAGATAAAAAAAATTTGGGAACGCCTGTCCGAGCTGCCCCGCGCCCACATGCCTTCCCGACGACCCGGCCGGTTCGCCGGACGAAAAAAAGGGGAAGGCATCGCTGCCCCCCCCCTTTTTGAAAACTCCCCCACCCAATGCTACTTCTTCTTGTACTGTTCCACGGCCTTCTCGAAGCGCTTCTCGTCAAACCCCTTCAACACGACGTCATCGTTCCCGATAACGATGACGGGAACCCCCAGACTCTTGTACTTGCCGGTCACGGCAGCCATGGCGTCGCTATCGAGTTCCACGTCGCGGTTGATGAACGGGATGTTGTTCCTGGTGAAATACTCCTTGGCCGCCTTGCAGTGCGGGCACCAGGACGTCGAGTAAAGGACGATCCTGGGATACTTCAGGGCCTGTCCCTGCGACGCCAGCGGGCTCTGCGGCAGGTCCCCGGCATGGGCGAAGCTGGATGGAAGCATGAGAACAACGGCCAGTACTGCTGCTGAAACAATCCGCATTACTCCCCCTTTTGCTGCTCTTTTTTCCGGGCGTCTTCCAGCGCAAGCTGACGCCTGACCAGGTTGAAGGATAACGGGGTAGCGCTCCCCGGGCGTCTCACCTTGAGCGTCACCCTGGTACCCGCGCGCCCGCGCAGCCGGTATTTCACCATCTGATTGAAGTCGCTGCCGAGGGTCGGTTTCCCGTCGATGTGCGTGATCACATCTCCCGCCTGCACGCCGGCCATTTGCGCGGGACCGCCGAGCACCAGCTGCCTCACCACGATGCTTCCGTCGGCCCGCGGGACGCCGTCGATCCCCACGCCGCCGAACTCCCTGGAGGAATTCGCCCCCCACCCGGGCCCGGCGAGGAAAAGGACCGGCAACAGCAGTAACAAAAGCATTCTCATCATAGGTTACTAAGGTATACGAAGGGGTCGTCGCCGTCAACCATGCTTTTGCCGCGGCAGCGACCATGGGTAACACCCTGGCATTATTCTTCAGGTTCGCCATGGTATTCTTCCTCCCTTAGAGCCTCAGTTAACGGGGAGTTCCACCATCATCCGGAGACCTCCCCCCTCCCGGTTTTCCGCACGTATGCTCCCGCCGTGAGCCTCGACAATCCCCTTGCAAATGGAGAGCCCGAGCCCCGTACCGCCCGCCCCATCGGGGACCGGCACCCGGTAGAACTTGTCGAAAACCCGCCTCAGATCTTTCTCGGGAATGCCGGGGCCGCGGTCGAAGACCTCCAGTGTCAGCGTACCGTCGGCAAGCCCTGCGGCCAGCTCGATGCTGCTTTCGTGAGGCGTGTACTTCAAGGCGTTGTCGAGCAGATTCACCAGGACCTGCGCCATAAGGGCCATGTCCATCCTGACCAGCGGCAGCCCGGAGGGGACCCTTACCTCGATCCTCCGCTTGCCGAGCTGGGGCTCCAGGGCGGCCAGGGCGCAGCCCAGGAGGTCCTGGACGTCGCAGGGAACCAGCTTCAGCTTCAGCGCCCCCGATTCCAGGCGGGTCATGTCGAGAAGGTTGCCGACGAAACGGTTCAGCCGCCCGGCATCCTCCCAGGCGGCATCAAGAAGAACATCCCGGGCCTCCGGTTCCAGCGGGCTCAGTTTGTCCCTGAGTGCGCCGAGCGCACCGGTTATGGAGACGAGCGGCGTGCGCAGGTCCTGTGAAACGGAGTTCAGGAGCGCTCGCTCCAGGGACTCTCGCGCCTGGAGAATCTGGGCCTGCTCCGCCTGCTTGCCGAAATGGACCCGCTCGATGGCGAGTGCCGCCTGGGTGGCAAACGCCTCGAGCAGCCTGCGGGACAGCTGCGAGGTGTAGTCGGCCTCGTCGCTAAGCCTCACCCCGAGGATACCGAGCACAGCGCCGGTGGTCTGTATCGGCAGGTAGAGCAGTGCCGCCGAGACCAGGGTTTCCGTGCCGCGCCCGGCCGGGGTCCGGTTTCTGAAGGCCCAGTCCGCCACCGCCAACTCCTTCAGGTCCAGAACGAGTCCGTCGCTCGCCCTCTTCAGCTCCAGCCGCTCCTTTTCGGGCAGGAGCACAGCGATCTGCGCGTCGAGGCTCTCCGAGATGTTCCTGATCAGGGCATCGAGGATCCCCTTCAGGTCCGAGGAGACCGCCAGATCGCGGCTTAGGTGGTAGAGGCTCGCCGTCTGGACCTCCCGGTCACGGATGGCTTCGGCCCGCTCGCGTACCTGGGAAACCAGCGTGCTGATGACGAAGCCGACCGTGAAGAAGGCGCCGAAGGTGACGAAGTACTCGGTGTCGTTCACCGCCAAGTTGAAGCGGGGCCCCACGAAGAAGAAGTCGAAGGCCAGCACGCTCAGAAACGCGGTCAGTACCGCCGGCCTGCGCCCCAGCCGGGCCGCCGCCAGGACCACTGCGAGGAGGTAGATCATCACCAGGTTGGCGGGAGCCAGGTACCTGTGGGCAGGCTCGCAGACGAGCGAGGCGGCCAGCACCAGCACCAGGCTCTTCAGATACCCCGACCAGGGGGTCGGTGTGCTCGGACGGGGAACGCCTTTGGGAATCCCTTTCTGCTCCTCGGCGATGCTCACCACCTGGACGTCGATGGAGCCGCTCAGGCGGATGATCTG
>DATCHY010000421.1:0-5170 GCA_036508065.1 Geomonas sp.
ACCATTCTGCGGGACATTAGTTTCCTCCTGTTGGTGAAAATGACTAATCAGCAATGGACAAAGGCGAATCAAGAACTTTTCAGCGTCACCTGCTGCCACGGAAGGTCGCTGGAACGGTGATGCGTAGGGGCGGGTCTTGCCCCGCCCGGCGAACCGGAGAAAAAGGGTATAAACAGCCTGCGCAAAAAGGGCTCATTTTTTGACTGGATAACCCCCGGAAAACGGGGTTTCTATTACAACTCCGAACGTCCTTCCACGGCGCGCTGCACCGTCGCGGCGTCCACGTACTCCAGATCGCTGCCGATCGGTATGCCGTGGGCCAGCCGGGTCACCCTGATGGAAAGCGGCTTGATCAGCTTTGTCAGGTAGAGCGCCGTCGCCTCTCCCTCGACGCTGAAGTTGGTGGCGATCAGCACCTCGCGCACCTCCCCCCCCTGCAGGCGCCCCATCAGCTCGGCGATTCTCAGCTCGCCCGGCGTGACGCCGTTCAACGGGGAAAGCGCCCCCTGCAGCACATGGTAGCGCCCCTTGAAGGCACGGCTTCTTTCCATGGCGAGGATGTCCTGGGGCTCCTCCACGACGCAGATCGTCGTCGCGTCCCGCTCGCCGGAGCAGATCCAGCACGGGTCGTCCTCCGTGATGGCGAAACAGACGGAGCAGAAGCGGACCCGGTCCCTCACCTGAAGCAGGCTCTCGGCCAGCGCCTCGATGTTGCCGGGGGATTTCAGCAGATGAAAGGCGAGCCGCAACGCGCTTTTCTCGCCGACACCCGGCAGTTTCTTCAGCTCACCTAGCAGCCTGGTTAGCGAGTTCGAAAAATGTAGCATATTACCACCGCTGATAAAACAATTTTTTACTGATTATTTTAAGCAAAATTTTTTTTGACGGAACTGCCGGTAATTAGGCCATGCACACCGGGCTGGTCGGAAGGGTGGAGCAGCAGGGCGGCTACCCTTTCCAGGATAGCCGCTCTTTTTACCGCACTTCAAGCCCCGGCACAGCCCCTGAGGCTAGAAGAGCCCCGGAATGTTGAGCCCGCCGGTGATCTTGCTCATCTCCTCGCTCATCGCGGCATGCACTTGCTTCAGCGCCTCGTTGACCGCGGTGAGGACCAGGTCCTGCAGCATCTCGACGTCTTCCGGATCGACCGCTTCCTTCTTTATCACCAGCGAGAGGACCTGGTTCTTCCCGTTGACAACCACCGTTACCGCTCCGCCACCGACGGCCACCTCTGCGGTCCGCTCGGCTGCCTCCTCCTGCAGTTTTCCCATCTTCTGCTGCATCATCTGAGCCTGCTTCATGATCTGCGCCAAACCTTTAGACATCGTTTCCTCCGCTTGCGTGTGTAGTTTTTTGAACATCGTGAAAGGTGAATGGTGAAAGATGAAAGGTGAAGAACCCCAAACATCGTGAAGTTCACCATTCACCATTCACTATTCACCATTCACGGTTTTATCGGTTTTATCTCTTTCACTTCGGTGATCTCCCCGTCGAAGGTCTCCAGGGCGGCGGTCACCAGCGGGTGCGCCTCGGCCTCGCGCCTCAGGGTTGCGGCGCGCTCGGCATCTTCAAGGCTTTTTTTTTCCGACAGCGTCGGTGGCGCGCCCGACGGGATCGAGTTCAAAACGGCGATGCGCACCACCGGCTGGCTGCCGAAGTGGGCCTGCGCCAGTGCCTTCAGCTCGGCGATCTTCTCCGGGTCCTGCATACGGCGCAGTTCGTAGGAGCCGGCAAGGCAGCCGATCTCCAGCAGCTCCCGGGACACCTTGACCGGGTAGACCTGCTCCAGCTCGCTTCCCAGCATCGGCCTCTTCCCCTTGACGAACCGGACCAGGCTGCCCCAGAGGTCAGCCTCGTCAACGGCAAGGGTAGGCGCCGGAGCGCCGGGCGCGGCATCGGCGGGAGAGGCGGAAGGAGCCTGGGAGGCCGCGGCAGCGGCGGGAGAGGCGGCCGCTTCGCGCTGGGGTGGCGTGGGGGCGGCCGGGGAGCGGGGAGCGGACTGCTGTTCCCGGGGGCGCTCGGCGCCCGGTGCCGCCTGCTGGGGGGTGCGCGCGGCGACCGGCGCTCCGCCCTCCAGGGCCGCGAGCCGGCGCAACAGCTCCTGCACGGGAATGGCGGGGCGTAGCGTCGCCATCTTCATGAGCGCCATCTCCAGGATAAGACGGGGAAAGCTGGCGTGGGACATCTCCGCCTCGGCCTTCAAAAGGAGCGTCAGGTGGCGCTGCAGCAGGTCGGGCGCCTGCCCCTTGGCCAGCGCCGCGAGCTCGGCCAGTTCGGCCTCGGACAGCTCCAGGAGCCCTCCGGCGTCACCCACCGCCCGCAGGATGGCGATCGCCCTGAACTGGTCGATCAGCTCCTGGCAGAAGTGGCGCATGCTGTAGCCAAAGCTGTCGACCCGGGCCACGATCTCCAGCACGCCGCGCACCTCTCCGGCGAACACCGCCTGCGAGGCCTCCATGATGAGACGCCGGTCCACCACGCCGAGCAGCGCCGCCACATCGGCATCGGCGACGCTCTCCCCGCAGAAGGCGAGCACCTGGTCCAGGGTGGAGAGCGCGTCCCGCATGCTCCCGTCCCCCTTGCGCGCAACGACGGCAAGCGCCTCGTCGGAGATAGCGACCTTCTCCTGGTCCACGATGTAGCGCAGCCGCGCCACGATGCGCGGCAGGGCGATCCTCTTGAAGTCGAAGCGCTGGCAGCGGGAGAGGATGGTGATCGGGACCTTGTGCGGTTCGGTGGTGGCAAAGATGAACTTGACGTGGGCGGGGGGCTCCTCCAGCGTCTTCAGCAGGGCGTTGAAGGCGTTGGTGGTGAGCATGTGCACTTCGTCGATGATGAATATCTTGTAGCGCGAGCGCGACGGGAGGTACTTGATGTTGTCCCGGAGCTCCCTGATGTCGTCGACGCCGGTGTTGGAGGCGCCGTCGATCTCGAAGACGTCCACCGAGTTTCCCTCGGTGATCTCCAGGCAGGTCGAGCAGACGTTGCACGGCTCCACGGAGAGGCCGCTCTCGCAGTTCAGGGCCTTGGCGAGGATGCGCGCCGAGCTGGTCTTGCCGACCCCGCGCGCGCCGGTGAACAGGAAGGCGTGCGCCACGCGGCCGCCGTCGATGGCGTTTTTCAGGGTCTGGCTGACATGCTCCTGGCCGACCAAGTCGCTGAAGGTCTGGGGGCGCCACTTTCTAGCAAGTACAAGATAAGACAAGGGGGCATACCTCTCGGCATCACTGTTTTCGTTGGTGCATGGGGGGGGAAGGGCGCTTCGGGGGATTGCGGAAAGAGCTGATAGCTGGGCTACCCCGCGGCACACGGTGGCGGTTACTGCCGCTGCTTCCTTCCGGACCTGACGGGGTTAGTAACCTTCCGTTGCGCGGGACCCAGCTATCAGGTCTATCCGCAAGGAAAATAAAGTATGGCGGAGAGAGAGGGATTCGAACCCTCGGTACGCTATAAACGTACACACGCTTTCCAGGCGAGCTCCTTCAACCACTCGGACATCTCTCCACTAGATGGAGATATATAGTTTATAGCGGGGCGATTGTAAAGCTAATTCTGCAGCCGGCAAAAAAAAAGCCGCCTGACCGGCATTGACGCTGCCGGCCGACGGCCGCCGTCCGATCCGGCGCGCGGCCGGTCAGCGGGTGTCCGCTGCGGGGCGGATCAACCTCTTGCGCTGGATGATCGCCTGCAGCAGCGACTGCTGGTCCTTTTGCTGCAGGAGCTGTTTCACGATCATCTCGCGCACCGAGAGGAGATCCTTCTTGAGGGCCTCCGCGTTGCGCACCAGGTGCCTGGCCCGGGGATCGCTCCTCACGTAGGGGGAGAGGAGGTTGACCGCCTCGCCGATCTTCCGGCTCACCAGCACGCGCTCCCGGTAGTCACCAAGCGCCCCGGTTCGCAGCCGCTCTTCAAGGACGCCGAACTCGGAGGCGAAGTAATTGAGCACGTCGGAGTGTATGCTATCGTCATCATTCATTAGCTCACCTTTGCCTTTGACGGCAGTTCCTGCTGCCCAGGGTTTCCTATATAAATAAACTATTCGGCAGCTGCCACTTTTTCTTTATCTTTATTTGGGCGCTGAATCCGACTTTAATCTCCCGATATGGTCTGGATAATCGGCCCCTTTTTTGCTATGCTCTCAGCTAGAGTCTCCCCCAGAGCGCGCGTACCCCCGGCGCCTGACCCAGAAAGGGCCTTTTTTGCCTCGCCATATGACCAAGCCTATTCCGAATTACCTAACGAGCCTCGCCGCGCAGCTCCAGGCAGAGGACGCTGTCGTCAGCGTCGCCGGACTCAAGGGTTCCGCGCCCGCCTACCTCCTCTCCCGCCTGCTCCCGGAGAGCGGCGGGCCACTGCTGATCGTGACGGCGGACCAGGAGAGCGCCGACGAGCTCTGCCGGGAGCTCCGCTACTTCGCGGCGCGGCCGGAAGAGGTGCTCCCCTTCCCCTCCTGGGACGTCACCCCGTTCGAGGCGGCCTCACCCCACCCCGACATCGTCGGGGAGCGGCTGAACGCGCTGGTGCGCCTTCTGGACGGCCGGGCCCGGGCCGTGGTGGCGCCGCTTTCCAGCGCCCTGCAGCGCGTCATCCCGCGCGCCACCCTCCGGGAGGTCTGCCAGTACCTGTTGACCGGCGAGGAGCTCGAGCGCGAGACCCTGCTAGAGAAGCTGGTGAAGCTCGGCTACGCCCACGTCCCGATCGTCGAGGACCGCGGCAGCTTCTCGGTCAGGGGCGGCATCCTGGACATCTTCCCGCCCGACCTGCCCAAGCCGGTCCGGATCGAGTTCTTCGGCGACCTGGTCGAGACCATGCGCTCCTTCGACCCGGTGACCCAGCGCTCCCTGGAGCCGATCGAGGAGCTGGTGCTGCTCCCCTCCCGCGAGGTGATCCTCTCCGAGGCCGTGCTGAAGGAGTTCGCCCCGCGCCTCAAGAGGCGCTGCGACGACCAGGGAATCGGCGCGGACCGCCGCCGGGAACTGCTGGAGCAGCTGCAGCACGCCATCTACCCGCCGGGGATCGACTTCCTGCAGCCGCTCTTCCACCCGGGACTCGAGACGCTCTTCGACTACGCCGGGCCGGGGGCGATCCGGGTGATGGTAGACCCGGCCGCCCTCGAGGAGGGGAGCGAGCGGTTCGCGGCCGACCTTGCCGACGCGGTAACCCGCGCCGA
>DATCHY010000422.1:0-2603 GCA_036508065.1 Geomonas sp.
CAGAGCCTCAACGCCATCCTGACGAACCTTGCCATCCTCGGCCGCCTCGAACTTATCGAGGAACTCAAGAGTAGCTACCGAAGCCAGCATGCGGCGCAGCGACTCAGGCTCCACCCCATCCTGGCGCCCATCAAAAAAAGAATCGCCGCGCTGCCGCCTGCCGAAAGGAGGCGTCTTTGGTACGACACGGGGAGCTACGTCCGCGACAACGCCTGGCAGATCCCGTTTTTTCTCGACCTGTGTCTGGGGGGGGTGAGCGACGGAAAGGGGGGTAAATTTCTACACTGGCACGACCGCTACCTGGAGCGGCTGGTGAACAACAGGGTGGGAACCTGCGCTGCGACGCTGCTCGTCTGGGCCTGGTTCCAGCTTGTGACACTGCACGCCCGGCGCGCTGACAGGCGACTTAACGACTTAACGACTTAACGACTCAACGATTTGCCTGTCCGCACTTCCGCATCAACGATCAGCTTCAGCACGGCACGATCGCTCTCCTCGAGGTCGACGAACTCCACGCCGAAACCGGGCGGCAGGGTCGGGTTCACCCGCTTGCCATCCTCATTGAGCCAGGCGATCCTCCCCCCCAACTCCTTAAGGACCGGGTTTGCCACGGGAAAATACATCGCCAGCTTGATCAGCGCGTCCTGGCGAACCGGTTCACGAGTGGCGATGAAGACGCCGCCATCCCCCACGTCCATGACCTGGGCGCCGATCGGGCTGTCGGCCAGGAGGAAGATGGCCGGGAACTGGCAAGGAACCCGGGCGTCCCTCCTGTCCACGGCATCGGTATATTTGCGTGCCTTTTCCAGGAATTCGTGGCGGTCCACCGGCTTGGTCAGGTAGTCGTCGCAACCGGCCTTCATGGCGCGCTCCCGGTCCCCTTCCCTGCCAGCCGTGGTCAGCATTATCACCGGGATGGCGCACAGGAAGGGATCGGCCTTTAACAGGGTGCAGCAGGCGACGCCGTCCATGGCGGGCATGTTCATGTCCATGAAGATGAGGTCCGGCGGATCCTTCCTGATCAGCTCCAGCGCCTCGACCCCGTTCATCGCGGTCAGGACTTCCACATCGGAGAGCTTCAGGAAGCTCTTCTCCAGTTCCAGCACGAGTCTGGTGTCATCGACCAGCAGTATCTTAGGTTTAGCCACGGCGAACCACTCTCCTCGGGCAGAGATCCTGTCGCACAGCCAGCGCGACCGTCCAGTTCCAGATGCACATGCTATGCAGCACATTAATCCGATACTATCCGAACTTTGTCAAGCCAGAAAAATCACCATTCACCATTCACCATTCACGATTCGGATCAGACAATCAGGCGCACAAAGTCCGGAATCGACCGGAGCCGAAGCGGAGCAGATCCGAAGAAATCGCCGTCCAGCTGCACGGCCTTGTCCCCCGAGATTTCCAGTTCCGAGGCCTGGAAGCTGGTAATGGACCGGCTGGTGGCAACCCTGCCCAGGGCCAGGAGCAGGGCGAGCTTCAGGTAGGTAAGGCGCCCCCCCCGGATGCAGAGCACCTGGAAGCCCGGATTGAAAAGGCCGCCCCGGGGTGCCAGCAGGAAATTGCCGCCGTACCTCGCGGCGTTGCAGACGATGACACTGTGACAGGAAAGGCTATTACCGCCGCCGGCCACCAGCAGATCGCCGCGGTCCCAGCCGAAAAGAACGCGTAGCGCCGAGAGGAGATAGGCGCCTTTACCGACCAGTCTCTTCTCGCGAAGCCGCACCCCCTGGACCACGGCGCCGTCCACACCTACGCCGGCCATGAGCAGAAAGCGCCTCCTTTGTCCGGCACACTCAAGCTCGCCGACCGAGATGGGGCGCGACGCCCCACGCGCCACCCGGGCGAGGGCATCGTCGAGGGAGTCGAGTTTCAACTCCCGCGCCAGCACGTTCGAGGTGCCGAGCGGAATCACCCCGAGCGTCGCCACTCCGGGGACCAGGCCGTTCAGCACCCCGTTCACCGTGCCGTCGCCGCCGGCAACGAGCACCAGCGGGTCCGCCGTCTCGGCGCAGATGCGCGCGGCGAAAAGGGTCGCATCCCCGGCGTTTCCGGTAGGGAGCAGTTCCGGTTCCAACCCGCTCTGCCTGAGGGCCGCCAGGATCAGTTCCAGGCGGCTGGGCGAAAAACTCCCGGAGGTAGGGTTCACGATCAGAAAACAACGTCTTGCCAAAGCCACCTCACCTCACCCGGTAAACATGAAAGGGGCCGCCTAAAAAGCGGCCCCGGATATTGGGAAACGGAGCAGCGCCGGTTGCCGGCGCTGCTCCCTACACTCCTTCTCCCTAGCCCTCCACCATCACCTATCTTCACTCGTCCTTATTCGCCTCGTTTTTCGCATCGTTTTCCGGACCGTTTTTATCCGCCGGCCGGGAGAAGCGCCGCATGTCCTCCACCATCGTCTTCAGCCTCTCGTTCACCAGGTAGTTCACGCTCCCCTCGGGGTAGCTGCCGTCCTCGGCCTGCGTTCCTGCCGCAACGCCGGTCAGGATCTCGATACCCTGGTCCACGTCCGAGACGCTCCAGATATGGAACTGCCCCGCCTCGACCGCCTGGACCACCTCGTCGTTCAACATCAGGTTGCGCTCGTTCAGCTTGGGGAT
>DATCHY010000423.1:0-3006 GCA_036508065.1 Geomonas sp.
GAGGTTGAGGTTGAGGTTGAGGTTGAGGTTGAGGTTGAGGTTGAGGTTGAGGCTAGGCTAGGAAACGGATTCTACTCTTAACCTCAACCTTAACCTTAACCTGAATTCAAGATTGGCCGCTTGGTGCCGTAAAATCGTTGACTTTGCGCCTGCACTGTTGCATAACGCATCCTTAGGGCCAGAGGAGGCGTTATGGAAAAGTTTGTCAGGCATTTGAAAGGAAGGTTCATCGCCGGCCTCTTCGTGGTGGTGCCGCTCGGCATTACCATATTCATTCTGAAGTTCCTGTTCAACTTCGCCGACGGCATCCTCGGGAGCTATCTGGATTCGCTCCTTAGCGCCTTCATCCTTCGGGAATACCACATTCCCGGGCTCGGGATTCTCACCGGGGTCGTCGTCATCTACCTTTCCGGGGCGCTGGCAACCAACGTCATGGGAACCCGGGTCCTCAGGTGGTGGGACGAACTCCTCTCAAGAATCCCCCTGGTGAAGTCGATCTACAGTTCTAGCAAGCAGCTGACGCAGGTATTCAAGGAAGGAAAGACCTCCTACCGCAGGGCGGTCTTCGTCGAGTGGCCGAGGGCCGGGGTGCGGGCCGTCGGGTTCGTCACGGCTGAGGTGGAGCGCGACGGCGAGAAACTGGTCGTGGTCTACGTGCCGACCATGCCCAACCCTACCTCCGGGTTCGCGCTCTTCTTCCGGGATTCCGAGGTTCATGATTGCGGGATGACCGTAGAGGAAGCGGTGAAGTTCGTCGTCTCCGGCGGTGCGGTGGTGCATTGAAAGCTTTGTGTTTAACCCAGTTTTTAGTTTGCCAGGGGGAGCCATGAAGATCGTCGTGCTGGACGGCTATACGCTCAACCCCGGGGATAATCCCTGGGACGAGGTGGCGCGGTTCGGGGAATTTACCGTCTACGACAGGACGCCGCACCATCTGATCGCCGAGCGCTGCCGGGATGCGCAGATCGTCCTAACCAACAAGACGAGGCTCGACGCGCAGACCATCTCCGCGCTCCCCGGGCTGAAGCTCATCTGCGTGCTTGCCACGGGGTACAACGTGGTGGACCTGGAGACCTCGGCCCGCCTCGGGATTCCGGTGGTGAACGTGCCGGAGTACGGCACCCTCTCCGTGGCGCAGCATGCCATCGCACTGCTTCTGGAAATGACCAACCGGGTGGCGCTCTACGACGCCTTGGTGAAGCGTGGCGAATGGTCGCAGTCGAAGGATTTCACCTTACTGAAGGAGCCCCTGACCGAGCTTGCCGGAAAATCGCTCGGTCTGGTCGGGCTTGGGCGGATCGGGGGGCGGGTGGCCCTGATCGCCGGTGCCTTGGGGATGGAGATCCTCGCACACAACCCGAGGCACCGCAACGCGCCGGACGGCGTCCCGGTCGAGTGGCTTGCCCTGGACGAGATCTTCGGCCGCGCCGACGTGGTGAGCCTGCACTGTCCGCTGACCGCGGAGAACGAGGGAATGGTGAACTGCGCCAGGCTTTCCCTGATGCAGTCCCACGCCCTTCTCATCAACACCTCCAGAGGAGGGTTGGTGCGGGAGCCGGATCTGGCGGATGCCCTGAATCGCGGCACCATCGCGGGTGCCGCGCTGGACGTGACGGTTCATGAGCCCATTGCCCCGGACAGCCCGCTACTATCGGCAAAGAACTGCATCATCACCCCGCACATAGCCTGGGCGACCCTTGCTGCCAGGCGCAGGCTGATGGCGATGACCGCCCAGAACATCGCTTCGTTTCTCAGCGCAAAGGCGCAAAACATCGTGAACGGCCTGTAGAAATTGGTTCCGGCCGATCCCTGGTTTGTTCCCCCTGCAGCAACACAAAAAGGGGCGCACCGAGGTGGCCCCTTTTTTACGGCATGGTGGTGCGGCGGGCAGGGACCGCTCAGGCGATGGTGTGGCGGATGTCCTTCCCCTTTATCATGAAGATCACCATCTCGGCCACGTTGGTGGCGTGATCGGCGATCCGCTCCAGGCATTTTGAAATGTAGTTTATCTTGATGGCGCGGCTGATGGTGCTCGGATCCCCCAGCATGAAGGTGAGCAGTTCCCGCTGGATCTGCTCGTTCAGGTCGTCCACCACCTGGTCGTCTTCGCAGACCTTGATCGCCAGGTTCTCGTCGCCGCGCACGAAGGCGTCCAGCGCCTCCTTCACCATGGTCGAGGCCGCCTGAGCCATGCGTGGCAGGTCGATGTAGGGTTTCAGGGAGGGCTCCTGGTTCAGCTCCTTCACCCTTTTGGCGATGTTGGTGCACTGGTCGCCGATCCGCTCCAGGTCGGTCACGATCTTGAGCGCCAGGGTGATGAAGCGCAGGTCGCGCGCTGCCGGCTGTCGGCGGGCGAGGACCTCCAGGCACTTCTCGTCGATCTCCATTTCTAGGCGGTTGATTTCGTGGTCGAAGGCGATGGTTTCCTCGGCCAGCTCGGTATTCCTTTCCAGGAGGGACCGCAGGGCGTTGGCGATCATCAGCTCCACCTTTCCCCCCATCTCCAGGAGTTTTTCCCGTATCTCATTCAATTCCGCATCGAACAGCCTGCTGAAATGCTCTCTCTCCATACCCGATCTCCCCGGCAAATCTGTGTTCCTGAAATGATTTATTTAAACTAGTAGTGCAAAGTGTGCAACTAAAAAGACACCTGCCCCAGATAAAAAAGGTCTTTGCCAGAGTCTGGTTTTCTTTGAGTCTTTGCGTGAGGCGATTTAAGGCTTTGCCTTTCTCTCTTTACAGCTTTGCGGCGGTTTAGCCGAAGCGTCCGGTTATGTAGTCCTCGGTCTGTTTCCGTTCCGGGGTGGTGAAGATCTTCTTGGTCTCGCCGCACTCGATCAGCTCCCCCAGGTAGAGAAAGGCGGTGATGTCCGAGACGCGGGCCGCCTGCTGCATGTTGTGGGTGACGATGATGATGGTGTAGCGCTCCTTAAGCTCCTCGATCAGCTCCTCGATCTTCAGGGTGGAGATCGGGTCGAGCGCCGAAGCCGGTTCGTCCATCAGGAT